>VFZQ01000331.1 GCA_016871135.1 Acidobacteriota bacterium
ATACTCCGGCAGAAACAGAAAATCGCGCGCGCCATAGAGTCCGGTGTTGGTCCAGATCTCCATGTCGGCGGCCTTCGCCAGACGGCGAAGCAGACGCGGATCGCGGCCCAGAAAATTAGGCGTGCATTCGAGCAGTCGTCGACAACCCAGCGCCCGGACTTCCCGCAACTTCGGCAGCGCGGCGCGAAAGACCTCTTCGGCATCGTAGCGGCCCGGGCCGATGCCGGCGGCGCCAACGAAGTCGACGAGGATGTGTTCGTGCGAGAGAATACTCTTCGGGAGCTCCGAACCGCCGGCGAGCGCAGCGAGAAAGTGGCGTCGAAGCAGCATTCGGTCATTCTGGCACGACGGCGGATCCCAGTGGCGCGCAACGGCGCGGCGGGTGTATTTTAGAGAGCATGCGAATGTGGCTGGCCCTTGTCGCCTGCACGGCTCTCGCGCAAGACGCGGCGGCGTTGTATCGTGCCCAGTGTTCGTACTGTCACGGCGCGCGCGGGGAAGGTGGACGCGGTCCGGATCTTACGACCGGACGCTACAAACACGGCGACCTGTTCACCACGATTCGCAATGGCGTAAAGGGAACCGAGATGCCCGCGGTGCGCGCGTCCGACGATGACGTGCGGCGGCTAGCGGAATACGTCAAGTCGTTGGCGCGCGTCGATTCGGCGGCCGTGTCCGGCGACCCCGCATTTGGCCACGCGTTATATGAAGCCAATTGCGGCGCCTGCCACGAAACGGTCGGCCCGGATCTGGCGGGCGTGGCCCGGCGCGGAGCGGCCTTTGTGCGCGAGTCGATCCTGGAGCCGGGCAAGGAAATCGCAATGGGCTATCGCGCCATCCGGGTCATGGTGAAAGACGGAGCCGCCATCGAGGGCATTCGGCTGAACGAAGACGACACATCGATTCAAATTCGCGATACACGCGGCCAACTGCGGTCGCTGCTGAAAGCGGGGATTGTGGAGATCGACCGCTCGAAACCGTCGCTGATGCCTTCCTTCGCCGGCAGACTTGACGACAAACAGATCGACGCCTTGATTGCATTCTTGCGGGAGTTGCGATGATTCGAATTGCCTTGCTGATCGCGCTGACGGCATCGGCGCAAGTTCCCTATGAGCGGCTGTTGAAACCCGAGGCGGGCAACTGGTTGATGTACTCGGGCAACTATAGCGGCTGGCGATATAGTGCGCTCGACCTGCTCACGCCCGCCAACGTTCGCGGCCTGAAAGTGAAGTGGATGTATCAGGCGCGGACGCAGGAAAAATTCGAAACAACGCCGCTGGTCGCCGATGGAATCATGTACCTCACGCGGCCGGAAAACGAAGTCTTCGCGCTCGACGCCGAGACCGGCCGCACCCTCTGGACCTACGTCCACCGCAATCCCGAACGCACGTTCAACTGTTGCGGCAAGGTGAATCGCGGTTTGGCAATTCTTAACAACCGGCTATTCATGAACACGCTCGATATGCACCTCATCGCGCTCGACGCCAGGAGCGGACGCGAGCTGTGGAAGGTCAAGATGCACGATCACGAAGCGGCCGGCGGGTATGCGTCGCCCGGCGCGCCTCTCGCGTTGCAGGGAAAAGTCGTCGTCGGCATGGCGGGCGGCGAGCGCGGCGTCTCCGGTTTTCTCGACGGCTACGACGCGGCCACCGGCAAGCGTCTCTGGCGATTCAACACCATCCCGCAACCCGGCGAAGCGAACTTCGGAACGTGGGCCGGCGACTCCTGGAAAACAGGCGGCGCGTCGACCTGGAACAGCGGCGCATACGATCCCGAATTGAACCTCGTCTACTGGGGAACATCGAACCCGTGGCCCGACTACAACGGCGACTTCCGTAAAGGCGACAATCTCTACTCCTGTTCCGTGATCGCCCTCAACGCCGACACCGGCAAGCTGGCCTGGTATTACCAATTCACGCCGCACGACCTGCACGACTGGGACGCCACGCAAATTCCGGTGCTGGTCGATGGTCTCTATCAAGGCAAACAACGGAAGCTGATGGCGTGGCCGAATCGCAACGGCTTTTACTATCTGCTGGACCGCGCCACCGGCGAGTTTCTGTTTGCGAAGAACTTCGTCCGGCAAACTTGGGTGAAGAGCTTCGACGCCAAGGGGCGGCCGGAAGTGATCCCCGGCAACGAGCCCACGCCGGACGGCAATACGAGCGTGTTCCCAGGCGTCGATGGCGCGGCGAATTGGATGTCGCACAGCTACTCGCCGTCGACGAAGCTGCTCTACACGTTCGCGCGCGAAGAACGCCGCGTATTCACCAAGGACGAACCGCGTCACCCAACAACGGCGCCCGACGCCGCGGTTGGGCGGCCGTTCCGCAGACGGCCGCGCTTCGCTCCGGAAGAGAGCTGGGGCAAAGTAATGGCGATCGATCCGTTGACGGGCGACACGAAGTGGGAGCACAAGGTCCTCTCACCGCCGTGGAGCGGCGTGATGGCAACAGCCGGCGGACTTGTATTCGGCGGCACGTTGGAAGGCGTTGTCTTCGCGCTCGACGCGCGTAGCGGCGAACGCTTGTGGCACTTCATGGGCAACGACCGCGTGTATTCCTCGCCAATCAGTTTCATATCGAATGGCAAGCAGCTGTTGTCGTTGCCGGTCGGAGATGTTCTGATTACCTTCGGACTCGACTAATGCGGGCGCTCTGGCTGGCGTCGATGGTTTGCGTCGCGCAAGCGCCGGCGCTGTTCGAAACCCACTGCGCGCGGTGCCATGCGCTCGACGGAAAAGGTGGCAGCGTTGGGCCGGAGTTGTCGGCGATCGGCGCCGTGCGAACGCCGGTTTCGATTCGCGCTTCCCTGCTCGACCCGAACGCGGAGATCTACGGCGACTTCGTCACCGGAATCGTTGAGACACGCGCCGGCCGCGTCGAGGGCGTCGTGTTGAATGAGGACGACCTGTCGGTACAACTGCGATTGACGAGCGGCGAGATGCGGTCGTTCTTGAAGAAGGACGTGTTGGCCGTGCGGCATGAGGATCGCTCGCTGATGCCGTCGTTTCGAACCAAGCTGAACGAAGGCGAGATCGATGGGATCGTGGTCTACCTCTCGTCGCTGCGCGGACCGGCCGCGGCCGCGGTCCCCAGAACGCGCGAAATCGCGCGCGTAACCGAAACCCTGGCGTGGATGACGCGGCCCGAACGGGACCGCGAAGAGCAACCGGAAGCGGTGCTGGACGCCCTGGCGCTGCGCCGCACCGATGTGGTCGCCGACGTCGGTGCGGGCGCGGGGTACTTCACCTGGCGCATCGCGAAGCGAGTCGATCGAACGATCGCGGTCGACATCCAACGCTCGATGCTGCAATTGAATCAGGAAGAAGCGGCGCGCCGCGGCGCGCGCAATATTGAATTCCGGGAATCGGCGCTGGAGGAAAACAGCGCCGATGTCATTTTCATCGCCAACGCTTATCACGAGTTTGCCGAGCCGGAACGCATGTTAAGCGAGTTCCGGCGCGCTTTGCGTACGGGCGGGCGGCTGGTGGTGCTTGAGTACGCCAAGGAGCGCCCCGGCGTGCCCGTCGGCGAAGCGCACAAGATGTCGCTCGCCGAGATGCGGTCGGAAATGGAACCAGCCGGATTCGCGCTGGAACGGATACTCGATTTTCTGCCGATTCAGAACGGGCTAATTCTGCGGAAGCGCTAGAACGAAATGCGGCCCGTGAACTGAATCTGGCGCGGCGTCCAGTAAGAGGCTTGGTGCGTCTGAATGCCGTCGGAAGCATTGGGGTTTTGCAGGCCCTGAATGTTAAACGCGTTGAAGGCGTCGACGTTGAACCGGAACTTCACGCGCTCGGTGATGACGAACTCTTTGTACAGCGAGATGTCGGACTGGAAGTTCTTCGGGCCTTGCAGCACGAATGCGTTATATGGCCGCACGCCACTGGGGCCGGGCGAAAATACGGTGGTCACCTGTCGACCGCCGGCGAGGTTCTGCACGACGTTGTTATTGCCGAAGTTGGTTTGGCCGGGCGTGTTGTTGATCGGCGTCAGGTAAGGCGTGTAGCCCGAGGGAACGCCGGTAACGCCGCGCGTGGTGGCGTTGATCACCGTCGGCGCAAGGTATCCGTTAAACCACATATTGGCGGGCCGGCAGACCCCGGAGCGGCAGTCGGTGACCTTTACCGAACTCTTGTACACTTCGACCGGGCTGGTCGCTCCGTAGTTATCGTTTGCGACTTGGAAGGCCTGCGACACCGTGGTGCCGACAAAGGCAACTTGGTAACCGCCGATCAGCGCGTCGACGAAACGGTTGCTGTTCTTGGCGAAGCGGCGGCCCTTGCCGAACGGCACATCGACAATACCGTTAAACGTAATACGGTGCAACGGAATGGCCGTGTCGGCGCGGTAGTTCTGCCAGCGGTTGAATTCGCGGCTCGGCTTAAATTGCGTGCCGACGTCCATCCCCTGCGGAATCGCGCCGGGAGCGAAGATATCGGCGGGAAAGAGGACGTTGTCGCGGAACGTGTTCCCGCCAACGCGGAAGGCGCGCGAGTACACATAGAAGATCTGGTAGCCCACCCCTCGGCGATAGGGCCGCTGGTAGTTAAACTGCAGCGCGCTATCGTTCGAGAAACCGTACTTTGTGGATTGGGTAATACCGCCCCAGGTGCGGTTGTCATAGGGTCGCGTGGCGACGCTCGCCAACGGGCCAGTCGGCGGCGTGGTGCCCGTCTTCGCCTGCCAGACGTAGGCGGAAGGCGCGTCGTTGATCTGGAAGTTTTGATCGAGGTTCTCGCCGTGTGTGAAGACATACGACGCGCGGAACACCGATCCATCTTTCAGCGGCTGCTCGATCGTAAAGTTGGCTTCCCGCACTCGGGCAGGCGGGTAATCGCCGCCAACAACTGTACCGGTGCCGATGCCGGGCAGCAGCGCGGTGGTCGACTGCGTATCGACCGCGTTGGCCGAGTTCACGCCGGCGACGACGCGGATGGGATTACGCAGCAGCGAATTCGGCAAACCGTCTGGCGACTGGGCGGCGTTCGTGTAGCTTGTCGAATAAGCGGCGATGAATGGATAGCTCGCCGTCAGGTAGCGAATCGAGTTCCGCACGGGCACCGGATAGATGTACTCCCCATAGCCGCCGCGAATAACGGTTCCGTTCTTGCCGAACGAGGGTAGGTACGCAAAACCCGTCCGCGGCAGGAAGTTGGCATTGGCGCCGGCGATGCCACGGGAAGGCATTCCGCCCTCCTGAAAGGTTTCGAACTTCGCTCCCAGGTTGCGGAGGTTGGTGAGGATCGCGTTCGTAGTAAGGCCGTTCTGGATGTAGTAATCGATCGGCCGCGGCAGCGCGATCGCCTTGTTCTTAACATCAAACGCCACCATGTAATCGTTGGCGGCGCGCACGGCGGGATGAGCCTCCCATCGCAAGCCGAGGTTGATCGTGAGCCTCGAATTGACACGCCAGTTGTCTTGAATGTAGGAGTCGTATTCCATCAGCGAAGAGATGTTGAACGGAGAGTTCCGGCGTTCGTTGTAGCTGGCGGCGGCGCCGAGGAAGAAGTCGGCGTTCTGATTGCCGGTATTGGCGCGGACACCGAAATTGATGCCGGTTGTGGGATCGTAGATGCCGGTTGCTTGGTTGGTAAACGTCGTCTGGTCGGTTCCGCGATCGGAGAGATAAGCAAACCGTTCGTGGCGGACGCGCAGACCAAAGGCGATCTGGTGTTTTCCGGCGATCTTGTTGAAGTTCTCGTCGAAGTTCTCGACGCGCTGGCTCATCCCGTAGTACCACTGCGAACCGCCGTATGGCATGAAGAGGTTGGAACCGATGTCGGGGAAGCCGATGTTACCCAGACTGTTTGGAAGGCCAAACTGCTTTTCAAAATTGAGCAGCGATCGCTCCGGCCCCTGCACGTACATGCGCTGCCATTGCATGCTCAGGACCGTCTCCGAGAAGAAGGTAGGCGAGAAAACTTTCGAATAACCCAGCGCCCCGCTAATGGTCTGCACGGGAATGTCCTGGTAACCCGTGGAGCCTTCCTTCAATTCGGGCGTCTCGATGTTCGCCGGCGAAGCGGACGGATAGTTGCGCAGCGCGCGCTGCTGCTGACGGATATCGGTAAAGCGGAAATACATCCGGTTCTTTTCGTTGAAAACGTGATCGAGGCGAACGGTGTAGTTCGGAACGGTCGCCGTGGTCGGGTTCTGCCCGGTCAAGTTGAAGTTGACCATCGGATTGTCCGCCGAGGTCGGCGGCGGTGTGGCGGCGAGAAGTGTTCTCGCCAAGGGGCTGATGCGCGCCAGTGGGATTTGGTTGTTGGAGAACGGCAGTCGCGAGTA
>VFZQ01000332.1 GCA_016871135.1 Acidobacteriota bacterium
CGCCAATCCGCACAACATCACCATCGCAATCGAACACCTCCGCCGCGCCGAAACGAACGTCGTCAACAAGGTTGCCGAAGCCGTGCAACTCGCCGACGACACCGCACACCCCAACGTCCGCATCGTCGTCGACTACTACCATCTACGCCACGAAAACGACATCCCCGACGTGCTCTACAAAGCGCAGAAGCACATCGTGCATCTCCACATCGCCAACCCCGCCGGCCGCGTCTGGCCCACCCGCGCCGACAACGATCCCTACTACAAACGCTTCTTCGAAGTCGTGCGAGAGATCGGCTATCGCGGCGGCATCTCCATCGAAGCCCCCAACGGCAAGATGGTGAACGATGCCCCCGAATCCCTACGCTTCTTCGCCGAAATGCTTGGGTAACAGCGTTAGTAACCGTCAGTAGCCGCGATTTGAGGCCGATTTCCTCTCCTCTTCCCGCATCATGACGTGACCGGCCCTGTGCCGGAACTCTTGGAGGAAACATGAAATTCATATTCACTGCGGTATTGCTGGGGGGCGCCATGACCTGGGCCCAGACATTTTCATCCCCCGTGCGCGACGTCGAGAATCCCGACCGCGCCCTGGTAACCGCCACCTGCACCGTCGACTTCGGAACGAACTCCAGCCAGGAAGTGGCCGGCACGTGCAACGCACAATTTGCCGGGTTCAAGCCCATCGTCGTAACCAGCATCGAAACCATCTGCCGATCCAACAATTCGACCGATCGTTTCCGCGCTAACACCAACTCGCTCTGGGGGGCCTCAAACAACGTCGGCCTTTACGATGCCATCGGCGGCATGCTCGGTGCCGGGATCATGACCGATGTCGTCTTTCAGGGCGCGTAGCGAGAGCCCTTGCGCCTTGTCGCCAGACCGTCGGGCGCTAGCGGCTCTCCCTTCGTCTCAATGAATCCCCGCCTTATCCGCCAGCAAGCCGCCTTCACGACTGCCAGTTGCGTACTCTACGCCTTCGGCTACGTCGCCCCGTAGTAGGAATAACGACCATGAAACTACTTCTTTTCGCCGCGACAGCCGCCATCGGCTGCGCTGGCCCGATTCTCTACACCATCGGCGCCGATCCTTCCGGCGTTCCCAATCAACTCGTGCGCGTCGACACCAACACCGCTTCAGTTGTCACGGTCACGACAATCGGAGACGGCGCGACCAGTTTTGCCGGGGGAATACAAGCATTCACTGCCACCGGTTTTGGCGGCTTCGCGACCGACTCCAATGGCCTGGCCGGAATCGTCCAATACGATACTTCTGGGATCGTTTCCTTTAGCCTGGCGCTCGGCACGTTCCAACCCGGCGGCATTTTCATCGACTTCGCTAACATCCTCGGATATTGGGTTGAGAACGATTCAAACGGCAATTGGAAAATCGCCACCCCCAGCACTTTGGCCTCGGGTGGCGGAGAACTCGCCTCTGGACTCGCAGTTGATACCGCCTCCTCCACGCTCTATCTCGTTCTCAACGATTCGCAGGGAAACTCCCGGCTTCTCGGCCTCGACGCCGCCACAGGCACCGAAACCGCCAATGTCTCTCTTGGCGTCGGCTTCTATGGCGGCGTCGCGTTTGATCCCGCCGTCGCGTTGTTCTATCTCATCGCATCGAATTCCCAAGGCGAAGCGACGCTTTACAACTACTCGCTCGGTGGCCCGCCACCGACGCCTTTGTTCAGTCTTGGCACACAAGGCTTTCAATTTGCCGCTCTGACGGTCGCCGTCGAAGATGTGCCCGAACCGTCGGCCTGGCTAATCACGCTTGTAGGTCTCGGAACTCTGAGCGCGTGGGTCCGCACACGCCGCGCTTAGCCGGTCAACTCGGTCGGCTAAAGCCCCCGCACCCAAATATTCCGGAACAACAACCGCGTATCCTTCACGTCCGGATGAAAGTGATCCTGCAGCCGTAGCGGCCCAGGCGTGCAAACGGAGGTGCCGTCGTCGCCCGGCGTCGGTTTGACGATCCGCGCGTGATCCTGAATCACCACGCCGTTATGCAGCAACGTCAGCGTCGCCGGGCGCTCCACTTTCCCATCGGCCGCGCACACCGGTGCGTGAAACACGAAATCGTAGCTCTGCCACTCGCCCGGCTTGCGTGACACATTCACCAGCGGATCGTGTTGTCCATACACCGATCCCGCCGACCCCGCCCGGTACGTCGGATTCTCAAACGAGTCGAGCACCTGCACCTCGTAGCGCCCCTGCAAGAACACGCCGCTATTCCCCTTCGCCTGGCCCTTCACGGTAGGCATGTCCGGCGTCGCAAACTCAAGATGGATCTGCGCGCTGCCAAACTTCTCCCGCGACTGTAAATCGCCCGAGCCGCTCTTGCACACCAGCACGCCGTCTTCAACCGTCCATTCCGCCGCGCGCCCATCGGGGTGCGTCCAAGCCTCGGCCGACTTGCCGTCGAAGAGCACCACCGCATCCGACGGCGCCTTCATCGGCCCGCCCGGATCGACAACCTTCGGCTGCGTAAACGCAGCCACGCAGAAAAAGAAGAGCCGCATCAGTGTGCCCCTGGAAAGAATGGCGGAGAGAGTGAGATTCGAACTCACGGTAGACTTGCGCCTACGGCGGTTTTCAAGACCGCTGCCTTAAACCGCTCGGCCATCTCTCCGCTCTTTCCAATATACGCGATGCGGATCTTGTCAAAGTTTTGTAAATGCGGAATCCGCGTGAAATCCGCGCCCGCGGTTTCCGCGTCTTATTGGCAGGAGACCTAAAATGAAACACACACTGATAACCCTTCTGATCGCCGGAGCGAGCGTCCTGCCCGCCAACGAAAAGGTTCGCACCGAACTGATCACACTTCCCTTCTTGTCGGTTTATGACAACCTGTCCTACCGCGTCGACGGCGAGACCGTCTACCTTTCCGGGCACGTCATCCGTCCGACACTGAAGACCGACGCCGCCCGCCGCGTGGCTCGCCTCGAAGGCGTCGCCAACGTCGTCAACAACATCGAAGTGCTGCCGCTGTCGCCCAACGACGACCGCCTTCGGATCGCCGTCGCGCGCGCCGTCTACGGCCACGTCGCTCTCAATCGTTACGCGCTCGGCGCCAACCCGTCGATCCGCATTCTCGTCAAAAACGGCAACGTCACACTCGAAGGCTTCGTCGCCCGGGAGATGGAACGTAACATCGCCAACATCGCCGCCAACGGCGTCGCCGGCGTCTTCTCGGTAACCAACAACTTGCGCATTGGGTAACGTAGTTGGATGCCGATATCGCGCCGCGCCTTTCTGGCGAGCCTTACCGCAACAGCAACCGCCCAGCCCATTCGTCCGCCAAACATCATCTTGATCATGGCCGACGACATGGGCTGGGGCGATTTAAGTTGCCAGGGCTCGCCCGACATTCGCACGCCGCACATCGACCGAATGGCCGCCGAAGGCACGCGCTTCACACACTTCTACGCGCAACCGCTGTGCGGCCCATCGCGTGCCGCTTTGATGACCGGCTGTTACCCCGTGCGCAACAGCCTCATGTTCAACCACCTGCCCAAGGCGCGCACCGGCATCCATCCCAACGAGATGACGATGCCCGAAATGCTGAAGCAGAAGGGCTACGCGACGATGGCAATCGGCAAGTGGCATCTCGGCGACGCGCCGCCATTTCTCCCGACCAAGCACGGTTTTGATCGCTGGTTCGGACTGCCCTATTCGAACGACATGTGGCCGTTCCACCCCAAAATCGTCAAGCCCGCTCGCGAAGCGCAACAAGGCGACATCGCCCGCGCCCGCGCCAAATTCACCGGCTACGACGGCCAAGGTCAAGTCTATCCGCCCGATTGGTTCCCCGATCTCCCGCTGATGCGCGACGGCGATGTCGCCGAACTCAATCCCGAACAGAATCAACTCACCGAACGCTATACGCGCGAAGCGCTGAACTTCATCACGGCCAACAAGGCCAGGCCCTTCTTCATCTATCTCGCGCACACCATGCCGCACGTGCCACTCTTTCCAGGAAAGAACTTCGAAGGCAAGAGCCCCCGCGGCCGCTACGGCGACGTCATCGAAGAGCTCGACGCCTCTGTCGGCGCAATTCTCGAACACGTGCGAAAGCAAGCTCTCGATAACGAGACCCTGGTCATCTTCACCTCCGACAACGGCCCCTGGGCGCCCTACGGCATCGACGCCGGATCGGCCGGCCCACTGCGCGGTGCCAAGGGCTCGCACTGGGAAGGCGGCATCCGCGTACCCTTCATCGCGCGCTGGCCCGGCCGCGTGCGCCGGGGCGTCGTGACCAACGAAATCGCCGCGTCCATCGACCTGCTTTCCACCTTCGCCGCCTTCGCCGACGCCCACCTCCCCGCGCACAAGATCGACGGCCTCAACCTCGCGCCGTTCCTGATCGGAGCGGCGGCCAAGAGCCCCCGCGACGACTTTTTCTACTACGCCGCGCCCGCGCAATACCTCGCCGCCGACGGCCGCCCGGCCAATCAGCGCAACCTCGTCGCCGTGCGCAGCGGCCCGTGGAAACTGCATGTCGCGACAGGCGAACTGTACAACCTCCGCGAAGACACCGGCGAACAGAAGAACGTCGCCGCCAAGTACCCGCAACACGCCGCACGCCTGCGCGCGATGGGCGAACGCTTCAACGCCGCAATCGTCGAGGAAGTCCGCCCGCTTGGGCACCTGTGATCCTCAGGCCGCGCATACGCGGCGAGGTGCGATTGACGATCATCGGTCATAGTCGAAATTGTGCATGGCGGATGGGAGGGCGCCTGGTCAAGCGCTGGCCGGCCAATCCTGACGGAGCCCATCCTACCCGGCGCGAAGGCCCGGCGATCGAACCTCGGTTTCCCCGACAAGTATTATTTCGGATCGTCCCTTGTCGTTCACCTGTTCGGCCAATCGGAACATTTCATCTGAGTGGCCACCGAGATCGGTTGTCAAAGCGCGTCTCACGTCCCCCATTCGGAGCAAGGGAACCACTTGTTCAGCGGACAGCGGCCGGCTGGCGAGAAACCCCTGACCTTGGTCGCAACGGTGGGTCGCAAGAAAAGAAAGTTGGGCATGGTCTTCTATACCTTCAGCAATGACGGATAAGTCGAGACTATGAGCGAGCGTGATAACCCCTCGCGCAAGCGACGCCGCCTTGTTATTCGTCGCGACATCGGAAACAAAGGACCGGTCCATCTTGAGTGCGTGAAAGTCAAACTGCCGCAGGTAACTCAGCGAGGAGAACCCGGTCCCGAAATCGTCGAGCGCGATCCTTACGCCACCATCGGTCATGCGCTGAAGCACGCCCGGCCCCTCATCCAGACTACCCATGAGCGCCGATTCGGTAAGCTCGATTTCCAAATGCCGGGGCGAAAGTTTAGTCTCTTCCAAAATACGCAGGACGGTTGCTGAAAAGTCCCGTTGATGAAGTTGCCGGGCGGATACGTTGACAGCCATGCGAATAGGAGGAATCCCAGCCCGCTGCCAAGCTGCATTCTGCGCGCACGCCGTGCGGAGCGCCCACTCGCCAATCTCTGGAATGAGACCCATTTCCTCGGCGATCGGAACGAAGTCGCTCGGAGACATTAGTTCAGTTTTGGATCGTTGCCAGCGTATAAGCGCCTCGACGCCCACGATCTTCCCGGTGGTGATCGAAAAGCTTGGTTGATAGTGGAGCACTAGCTGCCGGCGGGAGACTGCGTGGCGCAGTTCATTTTGAAGTTCGCAGAGTGCGGATGCATAGTCACGCATTGCCGGAGTGAACATGCGCACTTGTCCCCGGCCGCCATTTTTCGCTTCGTACATCGCGATATCGGCAAACCGCAGGAGGTCATCTTTGTTTTCGGCTCCACAGTTGCTGAGTGCAATGCCTACGCTGGCTCCACTGATCACTTCATGGCCGCCGACCACGAAGGGCGCCGCCAGTGCGGCCTGAATCTTGTTTCCGATACTGAGCGCCTCCTCAGCGTGGCGGATCGGCTCCAGCAGAATGACGAATTCATCTCCTCCAAATCGCGCTACCACGTCGTCCGGACGCACACACCCTTTCAACCTCTTCGCGACAGCCGTCAATAGCTGATCACCGGCGGAATGTCCGAGGCTGTCGTTGATCACTTTGAAACGGTCCAAATCCAGAAAGACGACGGCGAAATCGGGCCGAAGGACCCTTGAGCCCTTTTGCTGTTCAACCTTTCGCTCAAGGCAAGACATCAAGAAATCGCGATTAGGCAGGTCCGTCAGCTTGTCAACATAGGAGTCCCGTAACACGCGCCGCTCAGCCTGTATCACGGTCGTAATGTCGGCATGGGAACCGGCCAGCGCCACAACCTCACCGGAA
>VFZQ01000333.1 GCA_016871135.1 Acidobacteriota bacterium
TAAACCCGCATCAGCCGGCTCCGGGTGTTGTTCAGCCCAACGCCCTCGCGCACGGGTTCGCCGAGAGGAACCTCCTCCCGCTGGGGCCCAGGACCGTTGTCGTAGATCTGAATCGCCAACTTTTCACCTTCCCGTTTGCTGGTGATACGAAGCATACCCGGTCCCGAGTTCCGCGAAATGCCGTGCTTCAGCGCGTTTTCCACGATCGGCTGCAAGATCAGGTTTGGCACGCGAATGTCAAGCGTATCCGCGTCGATCCGCCACTCCACGGTAAGCCGCTCCTCGAATCGCATCTGTTCGATTTCGAGATAGCGCCGCAGAAAGTCGATCTCTTCGTGAAGCGGCACTTCGGGAACGCCCACATGTTCAAGCGTGAGTCGCAGGAAGTCGCTGAGCCGCACAATCATCGCTTCGGCGCGATGGGGCTCGGCGTGCACCAACTCGGAGATCGAGTGTAACGTGTTGAACAGGAAATGCGGATGCAGCTGCATTTTGAGCGCGTGCAACTGCGCCGTCGCCAGCTTCGCCTCCAGCTGCGAAGCGCGCAGCCGGCCGTCTTCATACTTCCGGTAATACTCAAAGGCGTGGTGCAGGATGATGACCACGAGGTAGTGCAGGACGCCAAAGTCCAGCGCGCGCGCGACAGACTTCGCCACTTCGACGCCTGTATGCGGCACCATGCTCGGAGCGACAAACGGCAACGCCGAGAAGTCCCAAGCTACCTTCGTCGCAACGGCGACAACAAACGCCGCGGGGACATGGACCGCTACGTTGCGTTTTGACTGCCCGCGGCCGACCGGGAACTTGCGGCTCAGTAGCAGCACAAGCGGCGTGACCGCCGCCCAAATCCAGGTATAGGTCAGCTCATAGAGCGCGGCGTCGCGCCACGACATCTCTTTGCCATAGAGTATCGATCGGTAGTGGACAACGACCGTATTGAAACAGCCGTAAATCGTCCAAAGGCCAAATATGATCCAAGTTCTGTTCTGCAAGTGATTTCCCCAGGTTCGACAACCACTTTGCCAGATTTCTCAGGCATTGTGATCGGTACCCCAGGCCGGGTTTACTTGCTCGACAGCTCGATGAAACGCTCCCTACAAAGGTTGTCTGTTGGGGAAAGGGTCTCTATAGGGAGCGTTGGGGTACATTTAGACCTAGTTTGCAGGGGATACACACCGCATGCGACCGGAATGGGGTGAATCGCAGGTGGCTGGGGCGAATCGCTGACGGCGATGGAATAACCTGGGAATCGTATGACACGGCGACAGTTCCTGGCTATGCCGGCCGCGCTGGCGGGCAAGAAGCCGAACATTGTGATGATCCTGCTTGACGACCTCGGCGTCGGCGATGTCGGCTGCTACGGCCAGACGAAAATTCGAACGCCGAACATCGACCGGCTCGCGCGCGAAGGAACGCGATTCACCGCCGCTTATGCAGGCGGCCCCGTCTGCGCGCCGTCCCGTTGCGTCTTGATGACCGGCAAACACGGCGGCCACGCAAAGATCCGCGCCAACGCCGGCACCGCGCCTATCGAATCCAGCGACTTGACCTTCGCCAGTTGGCTGCGCAATCAAGGCTACGTTTGCGGCGGCTTCGGCAAATGGGGACTCGGCGACCACGGCACCGCCGGCACGCCATGGCGGCACGGCTTCAACGAGTTCTTCGGCTACCTCCATCAGGTGCACGCGCATTCGTACTACCGCGACTTCCTCTGGGACAACGACCAGCGCTTCCCATTGCCCGCCAACGCCAACGGCGCGAGGGGGACCTACACCGCCGACGTCATCGCCGAACGATCCTTCGCCTTTCCGCGGAAGCACAAGGATCAACCCTTCTTCCTCTACGCCACCTACACCGTTCCACACGCTTACTTCGAACCTCCCGACGTCAAGCCCTACGAAGATCGCGACTGGCCCGATGGCGAAAGACGTTACGCGACGATGGTCACGCGCGGCGACACCTATGCCGGCCGCATTCTCGCGCTGCTCAAGGAGTTCAACCTCACAGATAACACACTGGTGATCTTCGCCAGCGATAACGGCGGCGTTGGGAGCAAGGAGCACACGCTTGACTTCTTCAACACGATGAAGCAGCCCGACGGCTCGACTCTACGCGGGCAGAAGGGAACGCTCTACGAAGGCGGTCTCCGCGTGCCGTTCGTGCTCCGCTGGCCCGGCCGCGTGAAAGCGGGCGCCGTGTCCAGCGAGCCGGTCTACTTCGCCGACATCTTCGCCACGGTGATGCACGCCGCCGGCGGCGCGAATACGTCTCATGAGGACGGGATGTCGATCTTACGGTTGCTGGAAAAACCGATTCGCCGCCCGATGGTTTGGGAGAGCCATGGTTGGACGCAGAAGACACAGGAGTTGCGCGCCGACTACGGCATCGCTGTCCGAATCGGCGATTGGAAGGGCGTGCGCAACAAGCCCGATGGCGCGATCGAGATTTATAACTTGAAGGACGATCCGGGGGAGACGCGGGATCTTTCTGCGACGGCGCGGCGGGAGAAGGCGATGATCGAGAAAGTTATGGCCGAGCAGCACACGGCGCCGGCGAAACACTTGGGCTCGATGGAGTGGGTGAAGTAGCTACTTCTTCTCGGCGATCTGCGCGGTCGTGCGTGCAAGCTGATTCTCAACCTGCGCTTCGTTGCGCACCGCTTCCAGATAAGCGCCGCGCAGCAGCTGATCCTTGCGGTTCAACAGCGTTTCGCGAATCGTCTGCTGAACGCGAGGATCGGTCAGCTCACGCTGACCGGACGGCTCTTTACTCAGGAGCTTAAGAATACGATAGCCCTCGCCGGTCTTGATGATGTTCGACACTTGGCCCGGCTTCATCTCTCCAATCAACCGGCGCAGGTCGGCGCTCGCTTTGGCCAGCGACGACTCGGCCACGAAGCCCAAATCGCCGCCGTTGGCCGACGATCCCGGATCTTCCGAGTAGTTCTGCGCCAGCATCGAAAAGTCCTCGCCGCTGCGGAGGCGCTGTTCGATGTTCTGCATTTTTCGCCGCGCCTGGTCGTCGTTCTGCGCCTTGTCGTTCTTCAGGTTGCGGAACTCGGCGTCGGGATTCGGCGTCACCAGAATCTGGGCCAGATGCACGGTCGGCTCGGCGAGATTAAAGCTAGCGCGATTGGCGGCGTAGAAATCGGCGATGTCCTTTTCGGTGATGTTGATCTTCGAGGTGATCTCTTTGTTGATCAGCTTTTCGATCGAGAGTTTCTTGCGGATGTCGGACTTCAAATCCTCGGCGGTCATTTTCTTCGCGACGAGCTGCTTTTGAAACTCCTCTTGCGTGTACGGCGATTTCAACTTGTTAAATTCCGCGTCGACGTCGGTTTCCGGGGCCAGAAGGCCCTGCTTTTCGGCCCGCTGCATCATGATCTCCTGATCGATCATGGCGCGTAGCACCTCAAGCTTGTTGATCAAGACTCCGTCGTCGTTGGCCGCCGCCGGACCCGCTTGCGGGAACTGCACGTTGTACTGCTTATCAAGCTCCGCGTTCGTAATGGCGCGGCTGTTGACCGTCGCGGCGACGTTGGCGGGCGGAGTCTTCTTGCAGCCGGCCAGGACAAGCACAAGGAGGAGGATCGAGCCGCGTTGGAAATTCATGGGATTCGCAACCGCCCATTGTAGCGCGGGCGGCGGAACGTGTTGCCGGCTCGGTTCGAATTGTTGCCTCCCCAAGGCTGATATATTGGTTGCAGCCGATCATGAAAAGGAAACCGACCGAGAAGGTCATCGCTACCGAGATCCTGGAAAGCGCCCGGCGCAGTGCGGGCGTCGAAGCCAATACTCGCCCGGCGAAGTGCGAAGTATGTGGATCGGATTCGGCGCCTAACGCAAATGAAGCGCTGTGCTGGGTGTGCCGGCGGCTAAAAATCAGCGCCTGGCGCGATTCGGACCTGCAAGCGTCGACGTCTCCGGAGTAAGCGCGCCGTGCGCGCCGCGTTGATTGCCTCCGCGTTGATCCTGAGCGGCTGCTATCGCGTTTCTCCACGCGTTCCGGCCGTGAAAGGTAAGCTCCGCACGCAATACACAATGCGTGTGATCGACGTTGCCGTGGGAACAGGCAAGCTCGCCGAAGCGGGCAAGTTGATGGTCGTACACTACACCGGCTACCTCCGCGACGGCACGAAATTCGATTCCTCGCGCGACCGCAACGAGCCGTTCTCGTTCGAGCAAGGCAAACGCCGCGTCATCCCAGGATTCGACAACGGCTGCGAAGGCATGCGAGTCGGCGGCAAACGCCGGCTCGTAATTCCCTATCAACTGGCGTACGGTGAAAAAGGGCGATCGCCGAAGATCCCGGCGCGATCGGAATTGATCTTCGATATTGAACTGCTCGACGTCAAGGAACCGCCGCCCGCGCCGTGAGAAAGTAGTAGTCGGATGAGAGTTTGGATATTAGCCGCGTTGGAGTTCACCGCTTTCGCGCAACCCGTCGAGTTCGTCAAACAGATCGAGCCGATTTTCGCCGCCAAGTGCTATGGCTGCCACGGGCCCAATCAACAGTTGGCCGGGCTGCGGCTGGACGTTCGATCCGAGGCGATGTCGAAGATCGTCGCGCGTGTGAGCGGAGCGCCGGGTATGAAAGCGATGCCGATGGGCACGTCGGGTTTGCCCGCGGCGGAGGTGGCGCTATTGAAATTGTGGATCGATCAGGGCGCGGTGTATCCGCAGCGCGCGGTGAAGGCGGGCACGAAACACTGGGCGTATCAGCCGGTCCGCAAGCCGGCGGCGCCGGCGAACACAATCGATCACTTCGTCCGCGAGCGACTGGCGCGGGAGGGGCTGGCGCCGTCGAAGCCCGCTTCGCGCGAGACGCTGTTTCGGCGCGTGAGTCTTGATCTTACCGGCCTGCCGCCTTCGCCCGCCGATCTCGACGAGGGCGATTATACTCGCTACGTCGACCGGCTGCTCGCGTCGCCGCAGTTCGGCGAAAAGTGGGCGCGGCACTGGCTCGATCAGGCCCGGTACGCCGATTCCGACGGCTATGAAAAAGACTGGGCGCGGCCGTGGTCCTGGCGTTGGCGGCACTGGGTGATCGACGCGATCAACCGCGACATGCCGTTCGATCAGTTCACGCGCGAGCAGATCGCCGGCGACCTGCTTCCGAACGCGACTGTCGAACAGCGCGTCGCCACCGGCTTTCACCGGCACACGCTCACCAACCGCGAAGGCGGCATCGACAACAACCAATTCCGATTTGAAAATGTCGCGGATCGTTCTTCCACCGTTGGCTCGGTGTGGCTGGGCCTGACCGTCGGCTGCGCGCAGTGCCACGATCACAAGTACGATCCGATTACGCAGCGCGACTTCTATCAGCTCTACGCGTTTTTCGACAACGCCGAAGAGGACGACATCGACGCGCCGCTGCCCGGTGAACTCGGCGTTTGGTCGCGGACGGCGGCGGAGTTCGAATCGAAGCGCGAGGCGCTTGTCGCTGCCTACAAGGTGCGCGAAATGCAGCCGGCATGGGAAGTCGACATGCTCGACGCGTTCCGCAATCCAGGGCGGCGCACCGATTGGGACCTGGCCTGGGACTGCCTGCTGAAGCTCACCGAAGACGGCGACGGCGGCAAGATCATCAAGAAGTCAGCGGCTGATCGCACGCCGCGCGAAAAGCGGATTCTCGAAAATCACTTCATCCGCAACTACCACTTCGCCGTCGGACAGAAACGCTTCAAAGAGGTGAAGTTCGACGAACTCGACAAGAAGCTCGGCGAGTTGCAGGCGCAGTACCCGCGGCTTTCGCAAGCCTATGCGCTGGCGGAGAACACAACCGCCGCGCCGTCGCACTTGCGAGTGCGCGGTGACTTCAAGAACCTCGGCCCGGAAGTGCAGCCATTGCCCCCAGGCTTTCTGCCGCCGCTCGCGCAACGCGACGCGCGCGCCACGCGGATGGATCTGGCCAACTGGCTCGTAGGGAAGGACAATCCGCTTACCGCGCGCGTTGCCGTCAATCGCATCTGGCAGGAGTTGTTCGGACAGGGCCTCGTGAAGACCGCCGAGGACTTCGGCGTAATGGGCGCGCGTCCTTCGCATCCGGAACTCCTCGACTGGCTGGCCGCGTCGTTGGTCGAGAACGGCTGGAGCCGTAAGAAATTGATCCGCACGATTGTACTGTCGGAAACTTACCGGCAGTCGTCGGATGCGACGCCGGCGATGGTTGAGAAAGACCCGGAGAACAAGTGGCTGGCGCGGCAGTCGCGCGTCCGCATCTCCGCCGAAGGCATTCGCGACGCGGCGCTGCACGCGGCCGGTTTGCTCGATCTCTCACGCGTCGGAGG
>VFZQ01000334.1 GCA_016871135.1 Acidobacteriota bacterium
TCGAAAAGCGAAGCCGAACGGATCAAGCGTTTGGCCGAGTACTTCCCGGCGTCGGCTGAACGCGAACGGCGGCTCGAACACTTCCGCACCATCATCCCGCGCAACGGCCACGCCCGCCTGCTGCCCAGTTCATGACCCGCCAACATCTCATCATCGACGCCGACGACACGCTTTGGGAGAACAACATTTTCTTCGAAAAGGCGTTCGATGAGTTCGTCGACTTTCTCGATCACTCGCACATGTCGCCGAGGCAGGTGCGCGATGTCCTCGACGCCATCGAAGCCGTTAATGCGCGTATTCACGGCTATGGGTCGAAGAACTTCGGGCGCAATCTTATTGAGACGTATCGCAAGCTCGCTGAGCGCCCTATCGGCGACGACGACTTCGCGACTGTACTGAGTTTCGCCGAACGCATCCTCGACCACCCGATCCTGTTCCGTCCGGGCGTTGAAGCAACGCTGGCCTACTTGCACGAGAAGCACGAGCTAACGCTGTTCACCAAGGGCCACCCCGACGAGCAGCGCATGAAGATCGACCGCTCCGGATTGGGGCCGTTTTTCCATCACGCCGAGATTGTGAAGGAGAAACACGTCTCGGCGTATCTGTCGCTCGGCGAGGCGAAGGGCTTTCATCCGCCATCGACGTGGATGATCGGCAACTCGCCGAAGAGCGACATTAATCCGGCGCTCGCGGCTGGCTACAACGCAGTGTTTCTTCCGCATCCGAGGACGTGGATTTTGGAACACGAAGAGTTGCGGCAAGCCGAACCGCCGGCGCGGTTGATTGTGCTGGAGGAGTTTGGCGAGTTGCGCGGGTGCTTCTAGAGGCTACCAGCCTGGCGGTTCATGGTGAAAATTTTCTATTGGGAACTTCGTGTGCGTCGATGAGACAAACGAGATGAGTGGAATGCCAACGGCGCTGGAAGGAATTCGGCGAGCTGAGGAGCGCGTGCAGCGCGCCGCCGAGCGCCTTGCCCG
The DNA here is from genome assembly GCA_016871135.1 of Acidobacteriota bacterium. Classification (GTDB taxonomy): domain Bacteria; phylum Acidobacteriota; class Terriglobia; order Bryobacterales; family Bryobacteraceae. The sequence goes on from VFZQ01000334.1 coordinate 978, forward strand.
GCTGCCACTTTCCGTGGATGGCGCAACCGAAGATGTCGTCGATCTCAGCGCGGAAACGGTGGAGCTGTTGGAGGCCAAGAACGCCCACGCCGCCAACGCTGCGGTCGCCCAAACCGCGCAGGAACTGGAGCGGCATTTGATCGATATTTTGGTGTGAGAATCGAAGCCAAGCGCTGAAGCTCAAGACGCGGCGTTCGTTCAAACATCGTAGCCACTCTTGTCCGCGCTGTCGTTCGCGTTCGACACAACATCTAGTCGGGCATGAGCGGCTACTTGGAGGGACGAGCCGTTCGAAGGGTCGTATTTCAATTACCGCGGCACGTCCGCACAAAACGACAACGAGGCGTCGAAGACCGCCTTCAGCAAAATCGCACGATCGCGGAGGACGACACGTCTTCCTCGCTAAACGCCGCTAACTACTTCCCCAACAATGCAAATTGATTGGCCAGATCCAGCACGATCCCAGGAAACATGCCCAGCACAAGCGTCGCCGCCGCCGTCACCCACATTGTCAGCTTCACGCCGCCTGGAATCTCTTCCGGGTGCTCGGTCGTCTCGGGCTCATGCATGTACATCACCACCAGCACACGCAAGTAGTAGTACGCCGCCACCGCCGAGTTGAGTAATCCCAGCGCCGTCAGCCACACGAACTTGCCTTCGATCGCCGCCTTGAAGATGTAGAACTTGCCGAAGAAACCGGCCGTCAGCGGCACGCCGATCAGCGACAGCATGAAGATCGTCAGCAGCGCCGCCACCGCGGGTTGCCGCTGGCTGAGGCCCTTCAAGTCGTCGACCGTCACATGCTTCTCGCCGTCGCCGGCCACATGGGTCACGATCGCGAACGCACCGTAGTTCATCAGCGCGTACGCCGCCAGATAGAACATCGCCGCCGCCGTTCCCATCGTCGAATGCGTCGTCACCGCGACGAGCACATAGCCCGCGTGCGCAATCGACGAATAACCCAACATGCGTTTGATATTGTTCTGCCACAGCGCCGCGAAGTTACCGACGATCATCGTCGCGAGCGCCATCATCCACAACACCGGAGCGAACTTCGCAGCCAACGGATCGAAAGCCGTCAGGAACACGCGAAGGAAAATCGCGAACGCCGCCGCCTTCGGCCCAGCCGAAAGAAATCCGGCCACCGGAGCCGGCGCGCCTTGATACACATCCGGCGCCCAAGCCTGGAAAGGTGCGGCAGAGATCTTAAACGCAAAACCCACTAGGATCAGCGCCGCAGCCGCCGGCACCATGATCGAAGAAGGCGCACCCGACGACAACGCCGTACGGATCTCGCCGAGGTTCGTCGAACCCGTCATGCCGTAAATCCAAGCGACGCCATATAGCAAGAAGGCAGTCGCAAACGAGCCAAGGAGGAAATACTTCAAAGAGGACTCGTTCGAACGCTTATCGTCGCGCAGATAACCGGCCAGGATGTAGCTCGCGATCGAGCTCACTTCCAGGCCGATGAACACCATCATCAGCTCATTCGCCGACGCCATGATGCCCTGCCCCGCGAGCGAAAACAGCAACAGAATGTAGAACTCGCCGGTGTGGGCCTTCTCGCGTTCGAGATAGTTCATTGAGCACAACACCGTAAAGATACCGACGACATAGGCGACCACGCGAAAAAATGCCGCGAAGCCGTCGGAGATCACCATTTTGCTGAAAGCCAGCCCCGGATTCTGATACGCCACGACCGAGGCGCCCATCGCGGCGACAATAGCCAAAAGCGTGAACACTGCCACGCCCGTTCGGCTGTCGCGTTCTTTCTTAAATCCTTCGACCAACAGCAACAGCGTGCCGGCTAAAGTCAGAACCGTCTCCGGCAGGAACTTCAGCATGTCGGCGCTTGAAGGGAAAAAGTTAGTTGCCATGGTTCGCAGCCTCCGCGGCCGGTACAACCGGCGCCGCAACGCGCAGCGGAGCGCTTGTCGTCTGTGTCCGATCCAAAATCACTTTGTTCGATGCTCCGATCGACGGCAGGAACGTCTGCGTGTAGATGCCCATCCATAACATGAGCGCCAACAGCGGCGTAATGCATAGCCATTCGCGCGCCGTCATGTCATGCACATGATGCGCCACCGATTCCGGCGTCTCGCCGTAGAACGTGCGCTGGTACATCCACAGCATGTAGCAGGCCGACAAAATCACACCGGTGGCCGCGATCACGGCCCACCAAACATTGGCTTGCGTCGCGCCTTGCAGCACCAGGAACTCGCCGACGAAGTTGTTCAGCGCCGGCATGCCGATTGAGGCGAGCGTGGTCACCAGGAAGACGGTCGACAGCCACGGTGCGGGCGTCGCCACGCCGCCATAGTCTTTGATCTCCAACGAATGCTGCCTCTCATACAGGAAGCCGACCAGCATGAACAACGCGCCGGTCGAAATGCCGTGGTTTAGCATCTGGTAAACCGCGCCGTCGAGGCCCCACTGATTTCCGCAGAACAAACCCAGTACGACAAAGCCCAAGTGGCTCACCGAGCTATAGGCAACGAGCTTCTTCATGTTCGGTTGCACCAGCGCGACCAGCGCGCCATATACAATACCGATCAGCGCCAGCGTGATAATCCACCCGGCGTTCTCTTTCACCGCCACGGGGAACATCGGCAAGCAGAATCGCAAAATACCGTAGGTACCCATCTTCAGCATGACCGCGGCAAGCATGACGGAACCGGCAGTCGGCGCTTCGACGTGCGCATCGGGCAACCAGGTGTGCAGCGGGAACAGCGGCACCTTGATCGCGAACGCAAGGAAGAACGCCAGGAACAGCAGCGTCTCTTCGACGTGCGTGAGCGTCAACTTACCGCTTTGCATCATTGTCAGGAGCGCAGGGTAATCGAACGTGCCGGCTTTGCCGTAGAGATACAAGATCGCCGCCAGCATCAGCACCGAACCCACCATCGTATAGATGAAGAATTTCACGGCCGCGTAGATGCGCCGGTCATGGCCCCAGATTCCGATCAGGAAGTACATCGGCACCAGGCAGACTTCCCAGAATACGTAGAACAGGAAGAAGTCGAGCGAGATGAACACGCCGATCAGACCGAACTCTAGCAGCAGCAGGAACGCGTAGAACTCCTTCACACGGTCCTTGATGTAGCTGAAGGAAAGCAGGATAGAGATAGGTGTAAGGAACGTTGAAAGCAGGACGAGCCACAGGCTGACGCCGTCGAGCCCGACGTGATACCGAATCGCGGGCGTCGAAATCCAGGCGACATCAGTAACCCAGGTCATCGCCGCGGGCCGCTGCAGCGCCGCTCCGGCCAGCCCGAGCGAAACGCCAAACACGATCACCGAAAATCCGAGTGCGAAATTCTTGAGCGTCGACGCGCTGCCCTTCGGCAGCACCAGCATGATGAGAAAGCCGATCAACGGCAGGGCGAGAACGATATCGAGAAGGTTCATCGGCCACCTCCTAGTACGGTCACGGTGCCCAAGACGAAGATGACTCCAATCACGACCCAGGCGGCGTAATTGCGAATCTCACCGTTTTGCGCGCGCCGCACCAAATTGCCGAAATTCTGCGCCGCGCCGCTAAAGCCATGCACAAAACCGTTGTCGATCACGCCCGCGTCCATCACCTTCCACAGGAAGTTGCGCGAACTGCGTTCGATCGGATGCACGATCGTAGCGTCGTACGCCTCATCGACAAAGTATTTGTTGTACAGCAGAATGTAGAGGCCGCTGAACGAATTCTTCAGCGAATCGGCCGTGGACGGATTCGCGACGTAGACGATGTAGGCCAAAGCGATGCCGATAAAGCCCGGCGCGGTACCCATCACCATGTCCATCATCGAGTGCTCGGTATGCCCCTCCGGCACAATGCCGTGGAACACCGGCTCCAGAATGTGCGGAATCTTGAACAGCCAGCCGCCAACCACCGACAACGCGGCCAGCACGTAGAGCGGACCGATCATCACCCAAGGCGACTCATGCGGATGCGCATGACCTTTGTACTCGCCAAAGAAGGTGAGGAAGATCGACCGGAACACGTAGAACGCCGTCATCAGTGCAGTCACCCAGGCTACCCAATACATCCACGGATGATGATGCATCGCCGCGCCCAAAATCTCTTCCTTCGACCACCAGCCCGACATCAGCGGGAAGCCCGCGATCGCGAGTGCCGCAATCAGCAGCACGTTGAATGTGTGCGGGATCTTTTTGCGCAATCCGCCCATGTGCCGCATGTCCTGCTCGTGATGACACGCGTGAATCACCGAACCGGCGCCAAGGAACAAAAGGGCCTTGAAGAACGCGTGCGTCACGACGTGGTAGATGCCGACGGAAAATGCGCCGCAGCCAACAGCGAGAAACATGAACCCAAGCTGCGACACCGTCGAGTACGCGTAAACCTTCTTGATATCGTTCTGAACCAAGCCGATCGTCGCGGCCATCACGGCAGTCGCTAGACCGACATACGCGACAACGTCCATCGCGATCGGCGCTTTCATGAACAACGCCGCTGAGCGCGCACACATATATACGCCAGCGGTCACCATCGTCGCCGCGTGGATTAAGGCCGACACCGGCGTCGGGCCTTCCATCGCGTCCGGCAACCAGACATACAGCGGAATTTGCGCCGACTTGCCCGTAGCGCCCACCAACAGCAGCAAGCAGATCGCCGTGATGATCCCCGCCGAAGCTTCGACGGGCATGCCCTTCGCCTTCTCAAACACCGTACCGAAATCAAGCGAGCCAAACACGACGACGATTAAAAACATCGCCAGCGAAAAACCAAAGTCGCCGATTCGGTTGACGATGAACGCTTTCTTGCCGGCATCGGTCGCCGACTTCTTAAGAAAGTAGAATCCGATCAGCAGGTACGAGCACAGTCCCACGCCTTCCCAGCCGACAAACAGGATCAGGAAATTCCCGCCCAGCACCAGAATCAGCATGAAGAACATGAACAGGTTCAGGTACGCGAAGAAGCGATAGTAGCCCTCTTCCTCATGCATATAGCCTGTCGCGTATATATGAATCAGTGTGCCGATGCCCGTGACAACGCATAACATCACCGCCGTCAGCCGGTCGACCGCGAAGTCGACGCCGACCTGCAACATGCCCGAGGCCATCCACGTGAAGTAGTGCTCCACGTAGCGCTCTTCGAGCGGCATTAGCACCATCAGAGTCTTCACGACCCAGAGGAACGAGAGCAGCACGCTGCCGATTGCGACCGCGCTTTGCACGGTCTTGCTGGTTCGGCGTCCGGTAAAGCCGTTGATCGCGGCGCCCGCCAGCGGTAGGAATGGGATGAGCCAGAGTTGCATCGTCCGTTAGTTCTTTAGTGTGTCGATATCGTCGATCT
>VFZQ01000335.1 GCA_016871135.1 Acidobacteriota bacterium
GAACCAATAAGCCGCCCATAAAAGACCGATCGCGCCAAACACCCAGAACGGAGTCCGCCAGCCGAACGAAAGAATCATCCATGCGACAATCGGCGGCGTCGCCGCGGCGCCCAGGCGAGACCCCGCGTGCGTCACGCCCTGCGCCCAACCGCGCTCGGACGGCAGCATCCACCTCGACAGGCTGCGCGTCGCGATCGGAAACGCGCCCGCCTCGGCCACGCCGAACAAAAACCGGACGACCATTAAACTCGTCGCGCCGACCATCAGCGCCGTCAGCGACGTAAATGCGCTCCACGCGCCAACGATCATCGTCAACGCCCGCCGCGGTCCAAGCAGATCGCCCAGCCACGCCGCCGGAATCTGAAAGAACGAATAGCCCCATCGAAACGCGCCCAACACCAGGCCCATCGTCGCGAGGTCAAGTCCAAGATCGGCGCGGATCGAAGGCGCGGCCGCCGAGATCACCACACGATCCATGTACGTGATCATGTAGGCGACAACGGTCAGCCAGAGTACGGCGTGGCGAACCCGGGTCGGGCGTTGGGACATCAGAAAAGTCTATAACAAGGCGAGGCGTCTCGCTCAACCCACCCCCTACCCCCGCCGAAACACAAACCTCTCCCCCAACGTAAAGTTCAACAGCGACGTCGCCACGATCGCGATCAGGTTCGAGGGCAACAACGCCAAGCCCAGCCACTGCGTCAAAACATGCATCCAAACCAGGTTTGACGCTATCGACAGCAACCCGTTGGCCACATGAAATCGCGCAAGCCGCGCCCAAACACCCGGCGTTCCGCGCGTTCCCCACGTCCAGGCTTCATGCCATAGAAAGTTATGCAGCACCGCCAACTCAACCGCCAGCGCCGTCGCTGGCAGCACGCCGATCCCTCGCAACAAATACAGCGCGCCCAGTTGTACCCCCGCCCCGGCAATGCCAACCGCGTTGAAGCGCAACCACCGCGCGCCGAGGCTCAATCCAGCCGCTCCTCGTTATACAACTGCACCGTGTGCCGGATCGCCGTGATCGCGAAAATCAGCAGAATGCCGATCGCGCCGATCCCAAATCCGATGTCGTACAACTTCCACGACTCGCCCCACGCCTTCACCACCGGGTTCAGATAGTACACCGCCAAATTGCCAACGATCAGCAATATCCGCAGCTCCGTCGGGCTGAACTTATAGAAGCTGATTTGAAACTTGTTCAACGCATGCGTCGCCAAAAACACCTCGGCGCTCAGCAACAGATAACCGACAAGAAACAGTCCCGCGATCAGCGGCCGCACATGCCCCGACAACGCCAGCCCGCCCATCAAAAACGAGATCGCAATCACATCGACCACGTGATCGACGTAGTACCCATACCGCGGTCGCTGCCGGTTGCGTACGCGCGCCACCGTGCCGTCCAGCGAGTCCCCGAACCAGTTCGAGACGAGACAGAAATTGACGACCCAAAGCCCGATCAGGTCGTACGCCGAATACCAATACGCCAAGCCCGCCGAAAGCATCGACAAAATCCCCAGCAACGTCAAGTGATCCGAGTTGATCGCCGCCGGCAATCGGCTCGCGATCCAAATCAACGTGCGTTTTTCTAATGGGGCAAGCAGGCTCTCCTGCACGCGGACGGCGTTTGCGGCACTCACACTGAACCAGACGCCGGCCCGCCATTGCGCGTTTCATCTCTGTTACCGGACAATGGAGGATTCCATGGCCAGAAATTACGAACTCGTCCCACGCCCCGTCGCGAGAGTGGAAACCGCCCTCCGCCGCATTGTCACCGACTTCCCCGTTCCCGAGTCGCTCGACATCCTCCGCCAACTCCACGAATACGAGCCCGTCGCCATGCAAGGCCAGCCTCCCGTTCTCTGGGACCGCGCCGAGGACTTCTCGGTCTGGGACAAATGGGGCAATCGCTGGATCGATTGGTCCAGCGGCGTGCTCATCACCAACGCCGGCCACGGCCGCAAGGAAGTCGTCGAAGCCATCCGCGCACAAGCCGCGCACGGCCTGCTGACCAACTATTGCTTTCCCAACGAAGTCCGCGCGCACTTCGTCAAACGCCTCGCCAGTCTGCTCCCCGAACCGCTGAAAAAAATCTTCCTCCTCACCACCGGCTCGGAAACCGTCGAGTGCGCCATCAAGCTCAGCCGCACCCACGGCGTCAAGATCGGCGGCCGCCGCAAAGTCGTCATCGTGAGTTTCGACAAAGCCTTCCACGGCCGCACGCTCGGCTCGCAGCAAGCCGGCGGCATCCCGTCGCTGAAGGAGTGGATCGTCAATCTCGACGCCGGCTTCGTGCAGCTGGAGTTCCCCGACGGCTTCCGCACAACCGACACGTCGTTCGAATACTTCCAGAAGCAACTCCTCGACAAAGGCGTCGATCCCGCCAACGTCGCCGGCGTCATTCTCGAGACCTACCAGGGCGGCAGCGCCTCCTTCGCCCCGCCCGAATACATGAAGCAGCTTCGCGGCTGGTGCAACGCGCAGAAGGCGCTTCTCACCTGCGACGAAGTGCAAGCCGGCTTTGGCCGCACCGGCACAATGTGGGGCTTCGAACACTACGGCATCGTGCCCGATCTGACGACCTTCGGTAAAGGCATCTCCAGTTCGCTGCCCGTCGCCGCCGTCGCCGGCCGCCCCGATATCATGGACCTCCATCCCGCCGGCTCCATGACCTCCACCCACACCGGCAACCCCGTCTGCGTCGCCGCCGCCGCCGCGTCGCTCGAACTCATCGTCAACGAAAACCTGGCCGAAAACGCGCGCGTGCAAGGCGGCCGCATGCTCGATCGCTTCCACGCTATGAAAGCGAAGTACCCGCAAATCGGCTGGGTCGACGGCAAGGGCCTCGTCGCCGGCATCGCCTGCGTGAAGCCGGGCACCAAGGAGCCCGACCCCGATCTCGCCTGGAACGCCATCCGCGGCTCCATCGAACGCGGCGTGCTCATGTTCTCGCCCGTCGGTTTCAGTGGCGCCACCATCAAAGTCTGTCCGCCGCTGAACATCACCTCCGAAGCCGTCGACGAAAGCCTCGACGCCTTCGAAGACGCCTTCCAAGCGGCGGTGAACGCATGAACAAGCCCGTGCTCATCGTCGGCGGCGGGATGATCACCCACGATCAAATCCTCCCCGCCATCTACAAAATGCAGCGCGCGGGCGCCGTCGGCGAGATCACCATCTGCGCCCAACATCACAAAACCATCAAGGCCCTCGCCGAAGCGCCGGCAATCCTGAAGGCGTTCCCCGGTCAATCCTTCCGCGCTTTCCCCGAACACTTCGCCGGTGGCCCGCAGCCCGATCTCTACAAGACGCTCATCGAGGAACTCCCGCCGCGCTCCATCGTCATCGTCGCGCTGCCCGATCAGCTTCACTTCTCCGCCACGATGGAAGCGCTCCGCCACGACCAGCACGTCATCTGCGTGAAGCCGCTCGTCCTCACCGCGCGCGAGTCGCTGGAAATCGACCGCGAAGCCAAACAGCGCGGCCTCTTCGTCGGCGTCGAGTATCACAAACGCTTCGACGACCGCGCCCACAAAGCCCGCCAGTTCTACCGCGACGGCCGCCTCGGCGAGTTCCGCCTCGGCACGGCGCGTTTGATGGAGAAGTGGTACTACCGCGAGTCGAACTTTCAAAACTGGTGTACGTGTGACAACACCGACTGCTTCACCTACATCGGCTGCCACTACGTCGATCTCGTGCACTTCATTACCGGACTCCGCCCGGTGGCCGTGTCCAACTACGGCATCGTCGACACGTACCCGAACGGGAATAAGGGTTACCTGTGGTGCGATACACGGGTGCGATGGTCGAACGATGCCGTGCTGAACTTGCAGACGACGCTCTGCTACCCGAACGAAGGCCCGGGGCCGAACACGCAGGGGATGACGCTCTACTGCGGCGGCGGGACTGGCGCGATGCTGGACCACTCCGACCAATACCGTGGGCTTGGGTATACCTTTTCGAAGAAATCCGATGCGCCGGGGGCGACCTACTACTCCGAGCCGAGCCCGGATTACTTCCAGTACAACGATCTCGGCGGTCCGGGCCTTGAGCCCGTCGGCTACGGCGTCCGCAGCGTCGAGTTCATGGTCAATACGATCTACAAGCTCGACGCCGGCGAAACGACGCTTGCCGACATCGACGCCAAGAGCATCATCGCCACCCCCGCCAACAGTCTCTACAACGAACTCGTCGTCGAAGCCGGCCGCGTATCGATCCTGAACGGCGGCCGCGAAGTAACAATCGCCTACGAACCGGAGCCCAAAGTCACGCTCACATGACCGAAGAAGAGATCGTCGCGTTTCTCGAGGATAGCGGCTACCCCGCCCACATCGTCGTCGCCGGCAGCGACGGCTTAGTGCGCAGGTGGGAGGAGTTCACCGCCGAAGTCGAGCGCGGCTATCCCTATCGATTGATCGACTATCGCCACGACCTCGACCTCCGCGGCGCCATCGCCGTTCTCGGCCTCGAAGACCGCGTCCAGGAAGCCGACGAACGCTTCGCCGCCATGCTGGATCACCGCGAACTCCGCGTCTGGCAAAGCGCCGGCGAAGACCCCTGGTGGGACTACGGCTACCCGCGCAACGCGGGCAAGGCCTTACTGCGCGATCTCGGGGAGTAGCGCGGTCGAAGGCGCACCGTTTATTCCGAGCCGTCGAGCCTGCGCGAGCGGTGATAAACTGCCAGGTATGGACAGCCAGATCGAGATCGATCCGAGACGCTGCAACGGCAAACCCGTCGTCGCCGGCACCCGGATACCGGTAACGGTGATCCTCGATCAATTGGCCGAGTCGGGCTCTGTCGATGCGGTGTTAGTCAAATACCCTGAACTCCGCCGCGAATCGATCACGGCGGCCCTGCGTTATTGTCATTCGATGATCGACCGGACGGAACTCGAACCGGAACATGCATGAGGCAGCTACCGCTGCTGCTCGACCAAATGTTGGATGAAGCGGTAGCCGGTGCGCTCCGCGAGATCGGGCATGACGTAGTGAGAGCGAGCGAGGTAGGTTTGGCCTGCGCCAGCGACGCGGAGATCCTCGATCACGCAGTCGCCGACGGCCGCCTCCTCATCACCTTGGACGAGCATTTCGGCGACTGGGCGGTTCTTCCGCTCTCCTCTCATCCCGGCGTCATTCGAGTCAAAGCCGATCCCACCACTACGAACTGTGTGCTCGCGGCGCTTCTGCCGTTTCTCCTCAAATCGGCCGACAGAGACTTTCGCGACCACCTCGTAATCGTGCGTGCGAGCGGCGTCAGGTGGGTCCGAACACACACGGCGGCTGAATAAAACGCCCCCCGCCAATTTCCGCTATCGTAGAACTCTACAGACCGCAAATAGAACCCCATGGCCTCCACCACCGAAAAAAACGGCGCCACCATCGGCTTCGAAGCCAAACTCTGGCAAGCCGCCGACAAACTCCGCAACAACATGGACGCCGCCGAATACAAGCACGTCGTCCTCGGCCTCATCTTCCTCAAATACATCTCCGACTCCTTCGAGGAACTGCACGCCCGCCTCATCGCCGATGAAGCCGCCACCGGCGCCAACCCCGAAGACCAGGACGAATACCGCGCTGAAAACGTCTTCTGGGTGCCCAAGGAAGCGCGCTGGCCCCATCTCCAAGCCAACGCCAAACAAGCCAACATCGGCCGCCTCATCGACGACGCCATGCTCGCCATCGAGCGCGACAACACCCGCCTCAAAGGCGTCCTGCCCAAGGACTTCGCCCGCCCCGCCCTCGACAAACACCGCCTCGGCGAACTCATCGACCTCATCGGCACCATCGGCCTCGGCGACAAAGAGAACCGCGCCAAGGACGTCCTCGGCCGCGTCTACGAATACTTCCTCACCCAATTCGCCAGCGCCGAAGGCAAGAACGGCGGCCAGTTCTACACGCCCGCGTGTGTGGTGCGTGTGCTGGTCGAAATGCTCGCGCCTTACAAAGGCCGCGTCTACGACCCCTGCTGCGGCTCCGGCGGCATGTTCGTGCAAAGCGAGAAATTCGTCGAAGCCCACGGCGGCAAGATCGGCGACATCGCCATCTACGGCCAGGAATCGAACTCCACCACCCGCCGCCTGGCGTTAATGAACCTCGCCCTCCGCGGCATTGAAGCCGACTTCGGCCCCGAGCACGCCGACACCTTCCGCCGCGACCTTCACCCCGACCTCCGAGCAGATTACGTCCTCGCCAATCCGCCTTTCAACGACTCCGACTGGTTCCGCAAGGATGACGACGTGCGCTGGCAATTCGGCGTCCCGCCCAAAGGCAATGCGAACTTT
>VFZQ01000336.1 GCA_016871135.1 Acidobacteriota bacterium
GGGAATGAGTTGCATGGGTCGCTCTACGAGTATCATCAGAACCGCGAATTGACGTCGATCGACGAGGCGTTCAAGCGGTAGGGGAACCGGTCGCGCCCGCCTCGGAGCGACATCAACCGCCTCGGCGCGACGCTGGGCGGGCCTGTCATCAAAAACAAGATTTTCTACTTTGGAAATTTCGAGTACACTCCAGTGGGCTTCGACGCGACGGCGCCGGGAGCGGCGTTTGTGCCGACAGCGGCGGGGTACTCAACACTGGACTCGATTCCGAATCTCAGCAAGACGAATCTCGAGGTACTGAAGCGCTATGCACCGCCGGCGGCAACACAGACCAACACGATCGCGGTGCAGGGCCGGCAGATTCCGATCGGCATCTTGCGGGCGCAAGGGCCGGCGTTCAACAACAATTACAGCTATGTCGCGTCGGGCGACTACAACATCTCCGACAAAGATCAACTGCGGATGCGGTATTTGCTTCAGACGCAGGATTCGATTTTCACGACGGGTATTCAAGTTCCCGATTTTTACACTCCGGTCAAATACGGCGCGCATTTGGCGTCGATCACCCACGTGCACATTTTCTCGCCCAACGTGACGAACGAACTACGCGCGGCCTATAACCGGCGGCGCGATGAACGGCCGGTTGGGGACTATAAGTTCCAAGGGCTCGATGCGTTTCCAAATCTCGAGTTCGCGGACTTGAGTTTGATTCTTGGGCCGAACCAGAGCTATCCGCAGGGCAGCCGCAATAACACTTTCCAACTCGTCGACAACTTGAGCTGGACGCACGGCCGGCACACGTTCAAGACGGGCTATGACGGAAAGAAGTTCAACATTTCGAGCCGGTTTGTGCAGCGCGAGCGCGGCGAGTATCAGTACCGGACGCTGGAGCGATTTCTGCTCGACATCGCGCCGGAGCAGGGGCAGCGGTCAGTCGGCGGATTCCCGTTTGTCGGCAACGCGCTGCAGCACGCGTTTTATGTGAACGACGAGTTCCGTCTGCGGTCGAATCTTACGGTGAACATCGGCGTTCGCTACGAATACGTCGGCGTGCCGACGGGTTCTCGCCAACAGGCTTTGAATGCGATTTCTTCCGTACCGGGATTGGTCGATTTCCGCGAACCGCGCTCGACCAAGAATGATTGGATGCCGCGTGTTGGCGTGGTCTATTCACCAGGGCAGAGCGGCAAGATGTCGATCCGCGGCGGCTTCGGTATGAGCTACGACCAGGTGTATCAGAACCTGGGCGCGAACTCATTGCCGCCGCAGTTCTTTACGACGGTCAATGCGCAGGACCTGTTCCCGAACGCACCGAATTTCCTTCGTAACGGCGGCATCCCGGGAACGACAACGGGCGCGATCACAAGTGCAACTGTCGCGAGGGCTCGCACCACGTCCTACATTCCCGATCAGATCCGGCCCTATTCGGTGGCATGGAATCTCGGCGTGCAGCGCGTGTTGCGCGACGACTACACCGTTGAGGTGCGTTACCTCGGCAACCGCGGCGTGCATCTTCCGTTCCAGATCAACCCGAACCGGCCTGCGAGCGTGCAGCCGAATCGGACGCTGCCGACCTATTTGCAGCGGCCATCGCAGGCGGAACTGGACGCGCTGACGTTGAACCTGACGATGCTGCCGATTGGAAACTCGTATGGCCGTTGGTTCGACGCGGGCTTCCCGAATGCGATCACGGCGTTTACGCCGCAAGGCAACTCGACCTATCACGGGTTGGCGACTCAGGTGAACAAGCGCTTCGCGCGGAACTATCAGTTCGTCGGCGCGCACACGTGGTCGCACAACATCGACGATTCGACGGCGGCGTTGAACAGCAAGGTGACTACGCCTCGGCGGCCGCAGGACTTCGACAATTTGCGGCCGGAACGGGCGTCGTCGGCGCTCGATCACCGTCATCGATTCACGCTGAACATGATCTACGAATCGTCATGGTTGCGAAACTCGAACAGCTGGGCGATGAAGAACCTGATTGGCAACTGGGCGTTTTCGGGAACGTGGACCTCGCAGACGGGTTCGTGGGCGACGCTGCGCTCGAACGTCGATTCGAACCGGAACGGCGATAACGCGGGCGATCGGACTTGGGTAAACAATGCCGGCGATCCGAAGCTGGGCAGCGGCGTGACGGCGCTGAACAATTCGCGCGGACAGATCGTTGGCTATCTGGCAAACAATCCGGCGGCGAAGTGGATCGTGGCGGGCGCAGGTGTGATGCCGACGGCTGGCCGCAATACGGTGCGGATGCCGGGGATCAGCAATCTCGACGCGTCGATCTCGAAGAACATCAACATCACGGAACGGTGGAAGTTCGAGTTTCGCGCGGAGATGTATAACGCGTTGAACGTGGCACAGTACACGCCGGGCTTCCCATCGGCGGCGAATCTCCGCAGCCGCACCGGCGGCGGTGAAACGCAGATGTTGATTCCGGGAACGGCGACGTTCCTGCGGCCGGATCTGGCTTTCCAATCGAATTCGCGCTCCGCGTTTTTGGCAGGGAAGATTACGTTCTAACTATTGCTGCATCTCGCGCAACATGATCTTGACGGCTTCCGGCGAGATCATGTGGCGCGGGGCGGTTTCGTCGATGATGAGTTCGAAGCGGCCGTTAGCGCCGAGGGTCCTCTTTACGTCCTTTTCATAGACTCGCAACGCGGACTCGTAAGCCGCGCCTACACGGCGGGCGTGGTGCTGCGCTTCGCCGAAGCAGCAGTCGTCCTTACGATTTAGAATCTGCAATTGCTTGCGTCCCATCGCGCCGAGCATGTAGAGATCGGGGTAGCCGGCGATTTTGTAGAACTCGTCGAGGTACTGCTCCTTATCTCCGACCGAACCGCCGATGCGGAGATAAAGCGGAATCGTTCCGGCGACCGGATAGCTGGTGCGTATCGACGTGTCGATGGCGGCGTAGAGCGTCGTTGTCCAACCGCCGCCGGAGAGCCCGGCCATGTGCACCTCTTTATAACGCGGGCGCAGCGCGTTGAGGCTGATGGCTACGGGTTCGAGGAAGAACTTGAGCGCGCTGCCATCGTTCATCTTGAGATCGAAGAGAGCGGCGTGCGACATCGTCCGGCACTGCGTTGGCCGCATATGCGGCATGTAGGCGGCGAGCACGCCGAAGCCGCCGGCGAGGAGTTGATCGACGGCTTCGCCCATGCCACCGCCGCGCGGGTCATCGGCGTCATCGAAGGTGCAGGCATGGCCGTGCTGCAGCACGATCAGCTTCCCGTTCGGCTTGGCGGGTATGAAGTGGTGCGTGGTGTTTTCCTGGCCGGCTTCCATCTTGATTGTGTAGGTCTCGATGGACTTGGCGTTCTTCAGCTTGGCAATGGGAGACTTTGCGTTCTTCTCGATTGACGCTGGTTTCGTATTTTTCGGAAAACCGGCGGCGCCCCAGATGTACCTGATGATTTGCTCGCGCTTGATCTGTGCGGAGGCGGCGCTGGTAACGGTGATGGCGCGGTCGTCGACCAGCTTCGGCGGCGGCAGGTTCAGAACCTTCGCGACGCGCGGCGCGAGGCCGTCGGCCATCCATTGAAACCCGAGATCGTTGGGATGAACGCCGTCGACGAGACCGTCGTACTGAGTGGGGCCGAGCAGCGTAAGGCCATCGATGAGCGTGAGGCGCTTGTCGCCGGCGGCAATGTGCTTCGTCACAACTTCGGTAATGTGCGCGCGGAACTGCGGCCACTTGACGGTCTCGCGCGAGGCGGCGATCGGCGTGATGGCGATGATTGGCGTGTTGGGATGTTTGGCGCGGACGGTCTTTAGGAACGGCTCATACACGGCGGTGAGTGAAGCGGGATCGGGATTGTTTTGCGACCAGTCGAGGACGAACACGGAGGCCTCGATCTCGGCGACCATGTTGGCGACAGCGGGCTCGCCCTTGCCGTTGCCGGAGAAGCCGAGGTTGACGAAATCGATGTTAAGCTGGCGCGCGAGGATGGCTTGATAACTGAGGCCGGAGCGGCTGGCACAGCCGCCTTGCGTTATCGACGTGCCATAGAAAACGACAGGCTTGGAGGCGGCGAAGCGGCGCGGTTTCGCTAGCTTGGCGTCATCGTTCAACTCAATGGCGTGAACGGCGACGGGCTTGTGGAGCGGGAGGTAGAGTGTGATCTCGCGGTCTTGTTTCGGCAGATTGTCGAAAAACGTGTGATCGATGATTTTGCCTATTTCGGCGGTGGTTGGCGCGATGGCAGTGGAGGCGTAGACGCCGTCGATGTAGAGGTCAACACCGGTTTGTCCGAAGGCGTGCATGTTGGTCATGTTGGGCTTGGACGGATATTCGAGCTTGATGGCGAGGCGGGTGGCATCGGTGCGAAACCGGATGCGTCCGCCGCTGGGCTGTAGACCGAGATTCCATACCGCGGGCGGGAGCTGGTCCTTCAGGCGGTTGGGAAGACGGATGAGTTCGCCCTTGTTTTCAGCGAGCCACGGGAGGCCGTTGACTTCGAGGCGCGGGTCGGTGGGAAGGAGGGAAATGAGGGCGAGGAGCGGGATCATGGTGTTACACCGCTCCCGCACGACGGAACGATTCGACGTGATAGTCGAACCAGATGTTGGAGTAGCGCTTTACCATTTCGGTACGTTGATGGGCGAGATCTTCGATTTCGAAATACGAATGGTCGACGCCTTCGTCAAGCAGCGCTTTGTGAAACTCGCGGATGGTTGCGATGTGGCCGTCGTCTTTGGTGCCGCACCAGATTTGAATGCGCATTTTGCCTTTGATGCTGGCGAGGTTCTTCTTGAGAAGCAGGTAGGCGTCGTTGTTCGTATAGTTGGCGCGGTCGTCGCCAAGGAAGTCGTTGCGCCCGGCTGTCGATACATGCATGACATTGCCCGCTTGATTGAAGAGCGAGGTAAACGGCTCCGGATATTTCATCGCAAGGCGCGTCGAACCGCGGCCACCCATGGAAAAACCTTCGATCGCACGGCCTTTGCGTTCGGCGATTGTCCGGTATGCCGCATCGATGTGCGGAATCAACTCCCTGATCACGGTCGTTTCGGCGAGCGTCTTTCTATCGCCGGAATCCTTATACATCGTGCGCGCGCCGCCGTTGGCGAACACCATGATCATCGCGGGCCACTTCCCTTCCCGGATGCCTTGATCGAGCAGGCGCGCCTCTTCAAAGCCATGCAACTCATTGCCGCCGGCGCCGTGCAGGTTGTAGATCACAGGGAAGCGCTTCACGGCATCGTTCGCGTAGGCCGGAGGAAGGTAGATGAGATAGCCGACGTCGACGTTCATCACTTTGCTGCGATAGACGTGGTGGGTGACGCCGGCGGGCAACCGCTGGCCTGGCTTGGGACGATTGACCCAGACAACGGGGTCTTGCGCAAAGACGGCGGCGGCGATGAAACTAGCGGCGATTTTGCAGGTCATGAAGAGCGGCCTCCAGTACGGGATCTTTTCGATGGCGAAGGTCGGCGAGGGCGGGCTCGATTTTGACGTCGGGCACAACGCCCGTGCCTTCGAGGCGGCGTCCCTTGGGAGTCTTGTAGTCCCAAACGCTGAGCTGTAGCTCGCCGCCGCCGGGCAGATCTTCGCGGACAGAGAAGAGTACGACGCCGGCCGAGGTCGAGCCGTAGATCTTCCCGCGGCCTGACTCCTGGACCACGGCGGCCAGGATTTCCGATGCGCTGGCGGTGGTCGAGTCGATCAACACGGCGATGGGCTTGTTGAAGGCTTTGACGCCGCCCGCACGCGTGGTGCGTTGAGTCTGGCGGTTTGATCGAGTCGTGATTTGGCCGAAGGGGACTTTCGTTTTGAAAAACAACGGGAGGATGGCGTGGAGTGTATCAAGCAGTCCGCCTCGATTTTCGCGAAGATCGATCACCGCGGCGTTGGCTTTTTTGTTGGCATGGAGCGCTCCCTCCATCCAGCGGTGCGAGTTTTGTGCAAACTCATCGAAGCGAAGATAAACGACACCGCCGTCGAGTACTTTCACCTCGTGTTTCGGCGTGATGGATAACTTGCGGCAGGTGACGAAGACCTCGCGCGCCGCGCCGTTGGGATCGCGCAAAACAACCGGAATGGGATCACCGGCGTCGCAGTGCGCGCGGTATCGGATCGACTCGTCGAACGCCGCCATCTCGCCGGTACGAAGGGGCATCGGTTTGCCGCCCATTCTTTCGAGCAACCAGCCGGGAGCGACACCCGATTCGTGCGCGGACGAGTTGGGATCGACAGCTTTAACGACCCAACGGCCCTCGACCAGTTGCAAACCGAATCCGATGCGCAACGCCGAGCGGCTGCGCTCTTGCTT
>VFZQ01000337.1 GCA_016871135.1 Acidobacteriota bacterium
GGGCCAGGCGCGGGTCGGCGAGGTCGGCGCGGGAGGGGATCCAGTAGTTGCCGTCGGCGTATTCGACGTTGTTGACGAAGCTCGACATGCTGTCGATGACGACGCCGCCGACGCGGAGGGTCGATGCATCGGTGAGCTTGGCCGCGCTCTTGGCGGCGAGCGGTGTGTCGAAGGGCACGGTGCCGGCGAGGAACTCGCGGCCTTGGGTGTCCTTCATCGCGAGCCCGATTTCCAGATGCTTGATCGGCTTGGCTTCCCGATTGCGGAGTTCGATGTGCGGCGATTTGGCTTGATTGGCGGCCACCGTGACCGAACCGGCCATCAGGTCGACGGGAGCGCCGGGCATTCGCAAGAAGCTGAATTGCACTTCGCGATCCATCTCCAGGTTGGTCGCCGGAGCGTTGGCCTCGCGCGGCATGGCGCCTCGGCGCACTACTTGCACATCGACGCGCGGGCGCGAGCCCTGACGGTTAATGGCCGACAGCACTTCCTGCTGCAAGCCTTCGCGGCCGCGCGCTTCGAGCACTTGCTGCAGATGCTTGCGGTCGCGGCGGGCTTCAAGTTCCCACAGCGTCAGGCTTCGCTTGGAGTTCAGGCGGTTGTCGCCGAAAAATGTCAGGTCGTCAAACAAGACGCCATCGAGCGTGACCTGCACGAGCGGTCCGCCGCCGGCTGTCATTGGCCGTAGCATGCGTAGATCGATGCGGACGGAGAACTCTTCGTTGGCCGGCACGTCGAGCGCGGGAACGGCGACCGAACCCTTGCCACCGGGCGAGGCTTCCTGCGCGACAACCAGGAGTGTCACGCCTTTCACACGCTTGCCGCTCAGATTTTGGAGGCGCAGCGTGGCGTGCATGTCGAGCACAATGGCCGAGGCGCGGGGCGTGCCTTTCGAGTTGCCGAGATCCATGCCGCGCACGGCGAGCGGGGCGTCCTTAGCGAAGTCGACCTTCATGCCGCGTGAGAGATCGATCGACGCTTCCTGCGCGAAGACGGCGGCGGTGGTGAACGCGAGTTTAGTCCAAATAGACATTGTTCACCGTGATCTGGCCGGAGTCTTGATCGACATAACGGGTTGCGGCGGCGCCGCTGGTGGAGACTGTGACGAGCACGTCGGACTGGCTGTTCTTCGGGTTCGTGAGGCTCAATCCGCGCGCGCCGTCGGAGATTTCGACGCCCTCCATGGATGCATTAACGACGATGGGCGCGGGAGCGCGGAGAGCGGCGAGTTGTTCCTGCTTACGCAGCGCGGCGTTCCAATACAAGAACATTGCGACGCAGGCGACCGCGCCGCCGAGCGCAACGGTGTGCCAGGACAAAGAAGGCATCACGGGAGGTTCGGCGGGTTTATAGGCGCTGATGGCTTCCGACGCTTCGAGTCCCAAATGAATGTTGGCGCGCATCTCAGCGGCGAGCGATTCCCAGTGGACGCCGTCGGGCATTACTTCGGTTTCCTGCGCGGCGGCGCGGGAGGCTTCGAGGAATGCACGCACCTCGGACTGGCACACGTCGCAGCCGTGCACGTGGCGGCGCGTCGCCCACTTCTGGAGGAACGGCAGCTCGCCTCCGGCAAAGAGGGCCAGTGTTTCGATCGAAGGATGTTTCATGGCTTCCTCCTTTCCAGGTAGCGGCGGAACTTGATGCGGGCGTTGGCGATGTGGCTGCGGACGGTGGCCATCGAACAGCCCATTTGGCGGGCGACTTCGTCGGCGGGAATGTCTTCGACATCGCGCATGAGCAGCGCTGTCCGTTCTTTTGGCGTGAGATGACGCAGTCCGTCTTCGAGCGCCTTTTCGCGCTCGGCGCGCAGCAGCGATTGTTCGGGATTACGCTCGTGGGCGGTGACGAGGGGCTCGGAGAGCGAGTCGATTTCGGTGAAGCTGACGCGTCCGTGGCGGCGCAGGAAATCGATTGCCGTGTTGGTCGCGATGCGCGAAAGCCAGTGCGCGGCCTTGTCGGCGTCTTTGAGTTGATCGGCGCGCTGGAGGACTTTGATGAACGCTTCCTGGGTGAGGTCTTGCGCATCGGCGACGTTGCCGACGATGCGGTAGATGATCAGGAACACGCGGCGCATGTTGTCCTGCACAAAGCGGTTCTGTAGCTCGGCGGCCGATTGGGCCGCTGCGCTCGCCGCTTCGCGTGCTGGATCGCTCATGACTGCAGTTAGCATTGCACCTAACAGACATGACGCCGGGAACCGCTCAAACGTGGAGACTATTTTCCGGCCGCTGCAAGTGCCGCTATCCTGAATTATATGAAGGATGTAGCCGTCATGGGGGTGGGCAAGACCCGGTTTGGCGCTTTTGCCGATCGCGATTTGCGTTCGCTGGCGGTGGAGGCGGTGGCCGCGGCGCTGGCCGATGCCGGTCTGGAGGCCGGTGCGGTGGAGGCGTTCTACCTGGGTAATTTCGCGGGGCCGAGCTTTACGGGGCAGAGCCATTTGGCGCCCTACGTGGCCGGTGCGGCGGGAATCACCGGGGTTCCGGCGACGCGCTACGAGGCCGCGTGCGCGTCGAGCGGTGCGGCGTTTCACGCGGCGTGGCAGGCGGTGGCGGCGGGGATTCACGACGTCGTTGTGGTCTGCGGCGTGGAAAAAATGACCTCGCAGCCGACGGCGCGGGTGGCCGAAATTCTTGCCATGGCGGGCGACGTCAGCGCCGAGGCGCATCCGGGGGCGACGTTCCCGGCTATTTTCGCGATGATCGCCCGGCGGCACATGCATCAGTACGGTACGACGCGCGAGCAGATGGCGGCGGTGGCGGTGAAGAATCACGCCAACGCGCTGACCAATCCGTATGCGCATCTGAAAAAGGCGATCACGTTGGAACAGGCGTTGGCCGGCAAGCCGATTGCCGAACCGTTGACGATTTACGACTGCTCACTGGTGAGCGACGGGGCGGCGGCGGTGGTATTGGCCGCGCGTCCGAATGGCGTGCGCGTGTTGGGCTGCGCGCAGACTTCGGACTACGTGGCTCTGGAGAAGAAGGCCGATATCACCTCGTTGCCGGCGGTGAAGGCTTCGGCCGCGAAGGCGTACCAGATGGCGGGATTGTCGGCGCGTGAAATCGACTTCGCCGAGGTGCATGACTGCTTCACCATCGCCGAGATAATCGCGATGGAAGAACTTGGCTTTTGCGCGAAGGGCGAAGGTGGGCCGTTTGCGGCATCGCTGGCCATGGCGGTGAATCGAAGCGGCGGCTTGAAGGCGAAGGGGCATCCGGTCGGCGCGACGGGCGTGGCGCAGATCGCCGATGTCGCGTTACAGATTCGCGGCGAGGCGCATGGTTGGCAGCTTCCGAAGGCGCGGGTGGGACTGGCGCAGAATCTGGGCGGCAGCGGGGCGACGAGCGTGGTTACGATATTGGGGGCCGCATGATTGTGTATTCGGAGACGGTAGTATGGTCGGCGCCGGCGGAGTTGGCGAGCGAGGCGCCGTATCAACTGGTGCTGGTCGACGACAACGGCGCGCGTACGATGGGCCGAGTGCGTGGCGAGCGGCTGCGGATCGGCGATAATGTAAGACTCGACGCCGTCGAAGACGGCGTACATTTTTTCAGGAAGACATCATGAAACTTGCCGCGCGGATGGACCGCATCGGAATTGAGACAGCCTTCAAGGTGTTGGTGGAGGCCCGTGCGCTGGAAGCGCAGGGAAAGAGTGTGATTCACCTCGAGATCGGCGAGCCCGATTTCGAAACGCCCGCGCATGTTATCGACGCGGCGAAGAAGGCCCTCGACGACGGCTGGACGCACTACGGCCCGACCGCGGGCTACCCGGATTTTCGTCAGGCGATCGCCGATCATGTGAGTTCGACGCGGGGCATTCCCGTTTCCATTGAACAGGTGTGCGTCGTTCCCGGCGGCAAGCCGATTATGTTCTTCCCGATGCTCGCGCTGCTTGAGGAAGGCGACGAGGTCATTTATCCGAACCCGGGGTTCCCGATCTACGAATCGATGATCAACTTCCTCGGCGCCAAGCCCGTGCCGATGCCGCTGGTGGAGGAGCGCGGTTTCAGTTTCGACCTCGACCGGTTCCGCGACAGTTTGACCGACAAGACGAAAATGGTCATCCTGAACTCGCCGCAGAATCCGACCGGCGGAGTGATTCCGAAGGCCGATATCAAGGCGTTGGCCGATATGTTGCGCGATCGCGACGTCATCATTCTTACCGACGAAATCTACGGCCGCATCTATTTCGACGACGAGGCGCCGTACTCGATCACCTCCGAGCCGGGCCTGGCCGAGAAGTGCATTATCCTCGACGGCTTCTCGAAGATCTACGCGATGACCGGGTGGCGCTTGGGCTACGGCGTGATGCCCGCGTGGCTGGCCGACGCGGTCAACAAGCTGATGGTCAATTCGAATTCGTGCACGGCGTCGATGGTGCAGCGCGCCGGTCTCGCCGCGATCACGGGGCCGCAAGACGACGCGGTCAAAATGGTGAAGGAGTTCCGCCGTCGCCGCGATGCGTTCGTAGCGGGTTTGAACACGCTGCCAGGCTTCCGTTGCCAAGTCCCAGCGGGCGCGTTCTATGCGTTCCCGAACGTGGAGGGCACGGGCCGGACGTCGAAAGACCTCGCGCGCGAATTGCTGCATGACGCGGGCGTTGCCTGTTTGAACGGCGAAGCGTTTGGCGCTTACGGTAACGGATACATCCGGTTTAGTTACGCGAACTCGTACGAGAACCTGATGAAAGCGGTGGAGCGGATGCGGCGGTATTTGACGAAATAATAGATCCAGTCTCACGTTAACTCCGTACCAGCTAAACGAAGCATCGCAACTTGGACTTTGCCGGGGAGGGGATGGCTAACCGTCATTCCCACCACCGGAGAAGCGGGCCGGTGCGTGCGAACGGAGTCAGTATGAAAACGCGCGACCTGATCGCACTTAGCATTCTCTGCGTTGGGCTGGCCGGAGTGTTTCTTCCCCACGCCACCCATGCCGAAACCCATCACCTACCCAACACGGGATTAGCCGATCCCGAGAACTTCCTTCGGCTGTTGGCGCAATGGCGCGCCACGGCGCCGCGCGATACCGTTTCGCTTGGCCTTGTTTCCATCGGCGCTCTGGCAAGCGAGCCTATGAACGCGGCGGGGGCCGTTCAGGTTAACACGTCAACCGGCGCGGTGAGCGCACGCGTTGGCGGACTGCCCGATGGCAACTGGGAATTGGTCCTGGCCGATAACGCGGCGAACTCTTCCACGTTGCCCGAGAGCAACGACCGCACATTGAATGCGGGGCGGTTCACGAAGGCCGAAGGTGCCTATGTATTGACTGCGACGCTTACCGCCGCGCAGCGGAATGGATTTGCGTTCGACCGCGCTTTTGTCGCGCGCGCGGGCCAGCCGGCGTCGTCGTTTGTACTGACCGGTTCGGCGAATATCTACAACCGAATCGCGGCGGGTTATGTGAGCGAGGACGCCGTTTGGGATCTCGCGGCGAAGGGCCGCGCGCTGTTTAACGGCGAGCGGTTCGGCGGCAATTCGCGCACGTGCGGGACGTGTCACGTCGAAGCGAACAACTTCACGATCGACGCCGAGTTCATTGCGAAACTTCCAGCCTCCGATCCGTTGTTCGTGCATGAGCGCCCGGCGGAGTTGCGCAATAACTTCGAGAGCGCGGCGAATTTGCGAAAGGCGGGATTGGTGCTGGCCAACGCCGATGGATCCGAGGATTTAGCGAAGAAGTTCGTGCTTCGTGCAGTGCCGTCGATACAATTGGTCGGAACGCAGTCGAACGCGCCGCAATTACCGTTCGTCATCGACTTCACGCAGGTCGGCCAGTCGCCCGATCAGCCCGAGCGGCTTGGCTGGGGGAACGACAACTTGCCGCTGCGCGACTTCGCGATCGGCGCGATCATTCAGCACATGCCGAAGACGCTAGCTCGCAGCGCGGGCGTGGACTTTCGTGTGCCCACCGATGAAGAGCTCGACGCGCTGGCGGTATTCCAACTTTCCGTTGGACGCGCCGAGGAGTTCGATTTGGCGAAGCTGAAACTGCGCACCGGCGTTGGCGCGCAGGGCCTGCGATTGTTTGCCGACACCGGCAATATCGCCGAGCCCGGCCACAAGAACTGCAACGCTTGCCACTTCAACGCGGGCGGCACCGCGGCGCTATCGTTCAACGATGGCGTGCCGGGATTCTCACCGAAACTGGACGCGCTGCCGCGTGGGTTCAACATGACGGCGGGGACCAACGTTAACGGGCTAGCCTCGTCGATCGCGTTAAACATTCCGCGCGATGGCGGCTATGGTTCGCAACTC
>VFZQ01000338.1 GCA_016871135.1 Acidobacteriota bacterium
TTGCCACGGGCTGCTAAGCATTGTGGAGGCCGACATGGACACTTTCTTACTCACCCTGTTATTTACCCCGATCGTAGCAACCGGCCTCGCGTTTATTCTGGAACACGCCCACCGCTTCGCGATACTCTACGAGGATGAATCGTCGCGAATGGATCCGCTTCGCTCCCGCCGCCGCGCTGGTCCTCGCTGAGCAAGACGCACCCGCGCAAGCGCCGCTTACCAACGAGTCGCTGCGCACCGCGCTGAAACTTCTCGGCCTCGACGCCTCCGACACGCAACTGGAAATGATGCGGCCAAACGTCGAACGCGCTCTCACAGCCTACACGTCGATGCGCGCGCACAGCGTCCCGCTCGACACCGATCCCGCCTTCACGTTCCATGCGCAACTGCCCGGCATGAAACCGCCGCGTGGAGGCCAGTTTCTCGGCTCTGCCGCGCCCGCCGCAAAACGATTCGCAAAGATCGAAGATGTCGCCTATTGGCCGCTCACCGATCTCGCCGCGCTCGTCCGCACGCGCCGCGTCACATCCACGGCGCTTACGAAGATGTACCTCGAACGTTTAAGACGCCACGGCGAAACGCTGCACTGCGTCGTCACGCTCACCGAAGAACTCGCGCTCCAACAGGCCGCGCGCGCCGATAAAGAGATCGCCGCCGGCCGCTACAAGGGCCCGCTTCACGGCATTCCTTACGGCGCGAAAGATCTATTCGCCACAAAGAACAATAAGACAACCTGGGGCGCCGAGCCGTTTCAAGAGCAACTGCTCGACTACAACGCCACCATCATTGACAAGCTCGAAACCGCCGGCGCGGTGCTGGTCGCCAAACTGTCGATGGGCGCGCTCGCGCTCGGCGGACAGTGGTTCGGAGGCATGACGCGCAATCCATGGAACACGGAAAAAACGTCGTCCGGATCGTCGGCCGGGTCGGCGTCGGCCACCGCCGCCGGGCTGGTTGGCTTCTCGATCGGCACCGAAACGCTTGGCTCGATTCTCTCGCCCAGCCGCGTCTGCGGCGTCACGGGCCTGCGCCCAACTTTCGGCCGCGTCTCGCGGCACGGAGCGATGAGCCTCTGTTGGACGATGGACAAGATCGGCCCGATCTGCCGCTCGGTCGCCGACTGCATGCTCGTGCTCCGCGCCATCGAAGGCCCCGACGGCAAGGACGGCTCGGTCCACAAAGCCCCGCTCGCCTGGAATCCAGCGTCGCCACTTAGCGCGATGAAGATCGGCTATATCGAGGCCGACTTTGCCAAGCAAAACGGCGAACGCAAAAAACTCTTCGACAGCGCGCTCGAAACTCTGCGCAAACGCGGCGCGAAGTTGAAACCTGCCACTTTGCCCGAGTTCCCAGTCGCCGCCCTCCGCGTTGTTCTTAACGCCGAATCCGCCGCCGCCTTCGATGATCTCACCCGCGACGGCGGCGTTGAAAAACTGTCCGGCCAACGGCCCAGCGATTGGCCCAATAGCTTTCGCTCCGCGCGCCTGATTCCCGCTGTCGAATATTTGCGCGCCATGCGCATACGAACGCAGTTGATGCGCGCGATGGACGAGTTCTTCGCCGCCTGGGACGTCATCGTGTCTCCGGCCTTTAGCGACCTGCTAACGATCACGAACATGACTGGCCACCCTCAGATCGGAGTACCTTGCGGCTTCGTCAAAAAAGAACCCGAAGCGGTCCATTTTACTGGCCGGATTTTCGAGGAAGGCCCGATGTCCCGTGTCGCCAAGGCGTATCAGGATGCAACGGACTGGACCAATCGAAGGCCTGACGGTTTTTGATGCCATACTACGCGTAGATGAGCATGTGGCGTTGTTTCTTGTTCTGCACGCTGACCCTTTCGGCGCAAACGCCGCCGACCAACGTGATCACGGCCGTCGTCGGCGCCGATTTTGCGCTGCCGATCGCTTCCTCGCCCGCCGCGACGTTTCCGCTACCGCCGAACGAGTGGGGCAAACCCGCGATTGACGCCGCCGGTAACGTCTACTTTTCACTCGGCACACGCCACGTCATCATTCGGTGGTCGCCCAGTGGGCGCGTTCAGGTGATCGCCGGCACGGGGATCAACGGATTCTCAGGCGACGGCGGTCCCGCGTCCCTAGCCAGTCTCAACACGCCGAAGGACATCGCCGTCGATTCGAAGGGCAACCTCTTTTTCGCCGATGGCATCAATCGGCGCATCCGCCGCATCACGCCCGACGGCCGCATCGACACCTTCGCCGGCGGCGGCACGGCAGTCCCAACCGCGCAGGGCGTTCCGCTGCGTTCGGCATCGCTCGATGGGCTCGGGCCGATCGCCATCGATTCGACCGACGCGGTCTACTTCAACGCCGATTCCGGCGCGATCGCCAAAGTCGACGCCAATTCGCCCAATGTCCGCCTCATCGCCGGCGTTCCGGGACGGCAGGGCAACTTCAACTCCAGCGGCGTAGCGCTCCAAACGCAGTTCCGGCAAATCTTCGGTCTTGCCGCCGATCGGATCGGCAATCTCTACTTCGCCGATTTTCTTAGCCTCACGATCGGCCGGATCACGCCCGCCGGACGCGCGGAACTGCTGGTCACGCGCGGCGCAACTTCCGGCTTTCCCAACGACATCGCCATCGATCAAAGCGGCGGTGTCTATATCACCCAATTCAATGCCAGCGCTATCTGGCGCCTGACAACGGGCAACGTCGTCGAACGCGTCGCTGGGAATCTCGAAGTCGAAGGCTTCACGCCTTCCAACACGCCCCGCGACCAAGCCCGATTCGGTCCCAACCTTCGAATCGCCAGCGACTCCCGAGGAACAATTTTCATTACCGATTCCCGCAACGGCCGGCTGCGCCGAATGACCACCGTAGTCGATAACATCGCCGGCGTCGACATCGCCTACTCCGGTGAGTCCGGCGCCGCTTCCGCCGCCAGCGTGCCTGCGCCGACTTACCTCGCGCAAGCGCCCGACGGCACGATTTACTTCTCCGACAACACTGTCCGCGCCGTGTTCAGCGTCGACACTCGCGGAATACTCCGCCGCTTCGCGGGCAGCGGTGTCTTGAACGGCGATTTTGTCGATGGCCGCCCGGCACTCGAGAACGCGTTCGGCGCGCCGTTCGGCGTGGCCGTCGATTCGACGGGCACGGTCTATGTCGCCGACGGCGATTGCACGATCAAGTCAATCGCGCCAGGCGGAATCATGCGCCTCTTCGCCGGCGCCTCGAATCACTGCCGTGCGACAAGCGACGGGCTGCAAGTTAAGGACGCGCGCTTCGGTGAACTTCGGGGCATCCTTGTCGATCCATCCAACAACATCTTCGTGACCGACGTCACCAATCACAAAGTCTGGCGCATCGCACCCAACGGTGTCGTGACGACGTTCGCGGGAACCGGACTTCCGGGCATTAGCACGACAGCCGCACCCGCGACGCAGTCGCCGCTGAATCAGCCCACCGACATTCGCTTCTTCAACAACGCCTACCTCATCGCCGACTCCCAGAATCATCGCGTCGCGCGTGTCGCCGATGGACGGCTTACCAATTTCGCCGGAATCGGCCAACGCGTTACATCCGGTGACGGCGGTCCGGCTACGTCCGCGGGGTTGAACACGCCGCTTGGTCTTGCCGTCGACTCCGCCGGCAACGTTTACATTTCCGAAAGCAACGGCCACAAGATTCGCCGCGTCATTCCGACCGGAACGATCGGCACATACGCCGGGACTGGCGTTCGCGGTGCGCGTGGAGATGGCGGCTTGGCGATCGCCGCGCAACTGTCTGGGCCCGCCGGCTTGTTGGTTCATCGCGATGGCCGTCTCTTCATCGCCGATCGCGAAAACGGCCGCGTTCGCGCGGTGCTGCCAACTTTGCCCGCCGTGCAGTTCCCGACAGCGCCTGTCGTTATCAGCGCAACGGATACGCAACAGCGCGGAACGATTAACCTTACGACGCCCGTCAATGGTCTTGGATTCGAGACGTCGGTTCGCTACACCGGCGCGGCCGCCAACTGGCTGCGTGTGTTGCCTGCCAGAGGCTCGTTGCCCGCACTCCTGACCTATGAAACTAACATCGCCGGCTTGCGTGAAGGTGTCTACGGCGCCAACATCGTCGTCACCGTGCCCAACGGATCGCCGCGCGAAACGCTGATTCCGATTTCGCTTCGCGTTCCCGCGCCGCCCGCCAATCCGTACACGCTTTTTGTCGATCGCGTCGCGCTTGCCGTCGCGGTAGGCGGCGAAACGCAGTCGGCCGTCGCGATTCGCAACGGATCCGGTTCGCCCGCGACGTTCCGCACCTCGTTGCCGCCATTGGCTTCTCAGTCGATTCGACTTACTCCGGAGGAACTCACCGTCGCGCCCGGCGATACCGGCACGTTCGCAATTACCGCCCAAGCCGGCTCGGCCGCGCCGGGTACGTACAACACAACACTCACTATCACTGGGCCGAACGTCACGCAAACCCTGCCCGTTTCGCTCACCGTCACCGCGTTGCGTTCTCGGCTCACGCTCGCTCGAACTGGGTTCAGTTTTCTCGTTTCGTCGGGAGGGCCGGCGCCCAACGCCCAGAACCTTTTCATTTCCGGCGAGAACGTAAGCTGGAGCGCGCGCGCCTTTTCACAAGGCGACTGGTTGCGAATCAACCTTTCCGCGGGCACGGCGACAAACACCAGCCCGTCGCGAGTTGCCCTGAGCGTGAACCCTGAAGGCCTGGCGCCCGGCGAATACTACGGCCGCGTCGAAGTTTCCGACACCGCCAACCGTAACAATCGCCGCGTCGCAACTGTTTTGTTGCAGATGCTGCCGGCCGGCGCCGACACCGGGTCGATCGCCAGTCCTTCGGTCATGACTTTTACGGTCGAAGAGGGCCAGCAGCCCGCCGCGCAGGAGATGCAACTGTTCATCGGGCAGAATCGCGCCGGCGTTTGGTCCGCATCGGCGGCGAGCGACGACGGCGGTTCGTGGCTGAATTTTTATCCCAACGGCGGGCAGGTCACCGGCACAACCTCGGGCCGTCTTGTCATCCAACCGCAAACCGCGAGTCTTTCGCCCGGCGCCTATCGTGGCACGATTTCCATCGCCTACGATAACGACGATTCGAGCAATGTGCCGGTGTTGGTGATCGTCACACCGCGTGGCACGGCGCCGTCCAAGGCCACGACGCGGGAAGCCAGTTCCTGCAGCGGTCCGAATCTATTCCCGCTCGTCGCCTCGCCATTGGCGAATTTCCGCGCGACCATCGGTGAACCGGTCCGCATCGCCGTCCGTGTCGTCGATCAATGCGGCAATCCGCACGTGCCCGAAAGCGGCGGCAACGCCGGCGTTGCCATCACCGGCATTGGCCCGGCGGCCGTGAACCTCACCCACACCGCGGGCGGCGTCTGGGAAGGCACATGGACTCCGCCCTCTACGCAAGCCAACGTGACGATCACCGCGCTGGCGCTCTACGCGCGCGGCACTTTCCTCGCGGCCGGCGCCGACAAGATCAGCGGATCGGTCGGCGCATCCGTCCGGCCCGTGGTCTTCAACAACAGCGTCACCGACGCGGCGACGTTCCAGTTCGGCGCGCCGCTTGGTCCCGGTACGTTGGTGTCGTTCTTCGGAACAAACCTCAGCGCCTCGGCCGAAGCCGCTTCTTCGCTGCCGCTTCCCAAGAAGCTCAGCGATGTCGAAGTGCTCGTCAACGATACTCCCGTCCCGTTGTTGTTCGCCGGACCGGGACAAGTGAACGCGCAGATCCCATTCGAAGTTCTTCCCGATAGCGAGTTCCAAATCGAACTGCGCCGCGGGTCCAGTCTCGCGACTCCGCAAACGGTCATTTTTTCGGAGGCCCGCCCTGGCGTTTTCTCGCTCGATCAGTCCGGTTCCGGCCAAGGCCATATCTACATAGCCCGCGCCAACGGAACGCAGGATCTGGCCGGCGCAGCGACGCCGGCCGCGGCCGGCGATGTCGTGATCATTTACTCTAACGGCCTCGGTCGAACGAATCCGCCGGTGGCGGCGGGACAGCCAACACCTTTCACAAACCTGTCCCCCACCGTGAATCCGGCGACGGTCACGATTGGCGGCCGGAACGCGTCGGTGCTCTTCGCCGGACTTGTGCCCGGTTTCGTCAGTCTGTATCAGATCAACGCGGTTGTGCCATCGGGAATTGCGCCAACGAACTCGGCGCCCGTGGTCATCACCGTCGCAGGCCAGCAAAGCACGCCCTCTACGATGGCGATTCGATAAACCTCGCGAACTCGCCCGTCGCTGCGTTCGCCACACGCAGGTAATCGGCGGG
>VFZQ01000339.1 GCA_016871135.1 Acidobacteriota bacterium
AGCCTTTTTGGCCAACATGAGCCACGAGATCCGTACTCCGATGAACGGCGTCGTCGGTATGAACGATCTTCTGCTTCGATCGCCGCTCTCGGCCGAACAACGGGAATATGCCGGCGCCGTCAAGGAGTCGGCGGAATCGCTCTTGGTCATCCTCAACGATATCCTCGATTTTTCCAAGATCGAGGCGGGCAAGTTGCAGATCGAGTCCGCCGTCTTCGATCTCTGGAAGACCGTCGAGAGCTCCGTCGAGTTGTTTGACGAACGGGCGATGCAAAAAGACCTCCACTTGATCTGCCACATCGACCCTACCGTTCCGATTTCGGTCCGCGGCGACGCTGTGCGCGTTCGGCAGGTCTTGCTCAATCTCATCAGCAACGCCATCAAGTTCACTTCGACCGGCGGGGTGGATGTATGGGTTCGGACCGCCGAATCCGGCATACAGTTTGAGGTCGTCGATACGGGTATCGGTATTCCCGCCGACGCCGCGGGGCGCGTTTTTCAACACTTCTCGCAGGTCGACGATTCCACCACGCGCCGCTTCGGCGGCACCGGCCTCGGCTTGGCGATTTCCCGTCAGCTATGCCAGTTGATGGGTGGTTCGATCGGTTACTCCAGCAACCCGGGTGCGGGGTCGTCGTTCTGGTTCTACCTCCCGCTTCCGGCCGCCGCCGGAGACTTGACGCTGTTCGAGCCGCTGGCCGGCAAGACACTGCTCGTATTGGAAGACAACCCAGCCCAGCGTGCGAGTCTCATCGCGATTGCCGAGACCCTGCGACTCTCAGTTCTTCACGAATCGGCCCGTGCCGACTTTGCCTACGTCGGCAACATCCCGCGGGCGCGCGAGGTGGCCGAAGGGTTAGCCGCCGAGGGATCCCTTGTGCTCATGGCCGGCGCCGTGGCGGGGGCAGGCTGCATCGGCTACGAACAATCCCTCCATCGCCGCGAAGCCTTTGCTCGCCAACTCACGCAATCGCGCCTTGCCGCGCCAAGGCCGTCCGCTTCCCCTGTCGTTGCCGCCGGCCTCCGGATTCTCGTCGTCGAGGACAACCTCGTTAACCAGCGCCTGGCCGAACAGATCCTCAAGAAACTCGGCGCCTCGGTGGCCATCGCCGCCGACGGAGAGCAAGCCATTGACGCTTTCCGCCGTGGGCGTTTCGATCTCATCTTCATGGACTGCCAAATGCCCGTTATGGATGGATTCGAGGCCACGCGCGCCATTCGCACCATCGAGCCGCCCGGCCAGCACACTCCGATCATCGCCATGACTGCCAATGCCATGCCCGGCGACCGTCAGCACTGCCTCGACGCCGGCATGGACGACTATCTATCCAAACCAGTCCGCGTCGACCAGATCGCCGCCGTGCTCGAACGCCTTCCGCAGCGCGTTAGTGTGTAACCGGTTCGTCGCGCTCGATTTTGCCGTCGCGCAAAAATACAATCCTGTGCGCGTGCATAGCGATGTCGTGTTCGTGCGTAACCAGAATGATCGTGTTGCCGGCCTGATAAAGCCGCTCGAACAGGCCCATGATTTCCACGCCCGTCGCCGAGTCGAGCGCGCCGGTCGGTTCGTCGGCCAACAGAATCGAGGGCCGCGTTACCAGCGCCCGGGCGATCGCGACGCGTTGGCGTTGGCCGCCCGATAGCTCGTTCGGCTTGTGGTACATGCGCTTTTCCAGATCGACCTGGCGCAACGCCTCCCGCGCCCGCGCGATACGTTCGTTCGCTTCGATTCCCGCGTAGATCAGGGGCAATTCGACGTTGTGCAGGGCTGTCGCGCGCGGCAGCAGGTTGAACGTCTGAAATACGAATCCGACTTCTTTGTTCCGAATATGCGCCAACTGGTCGTCGTTCATCGTCGACACTAGGTTGCCGTTAATGAAGTAGTCGCCGCTCGACGGTGTGTCCAGGCAGCCAATCAGGTTCATCAGCGTCGACTTGCCCGAGCCCGAAGGTCCCATAATGGCAACGTACTCGCCCTTTTTCACATCGAACGTGATGCCGGAGCACGCGTTGATCGTCTGGTCGCCCATCACGTAGGTCTTCCAGAGGTTCATCGTACGAATAATAATGCCTGTACGGCGAAGTTCTTCGCCCTGCGCCTGGGCGCTGATTGTGGCTGCCTGTGCCATGTTGTGTGCGGGTACTCTCTTACGATTCTGCTTTGACTGGCGACTTGTTGTCTACCTTGATCTTAGCCTCATTGCGGAGAGTCCGTATCACCTTGTAGCTTCCCGTGATGATTTCGTCACCTTCGTTGAGGCCGCTCAGGACCTCTATGTCGGTCGCGCCCGTGATCCCTGTGTCTACCCTTTGGAAGACCGCACGCTCACCGCGGATGACAAATACGCCCTGTACTTCTTCTTTCTTGGCGCGTGCGAGGGCCGGGTCGGTTACAGGTTCGTCCTTTTGGCCCTCTTTCTTTTCCAGATCGCCCTTCGTTCTAACCGTGAGAGCCTGAATCGGAATAGAAACCGCCTTTGGCCGCGTCGAAGTGACAATTTTTGCCGTCGATGACAACCCTGGCCGGATCTCGTCCGGCGGATTATCAAGCGCGATTACGACCTTGAAATCCTTCGCTTCCTGGCTCGAAATGGCCGACTGAGATGCCGCCAGACCCGTCGACCGCAGAATCGCCGTATTGCCGATCTCGATCACGTGGCCCTTAAACGTCTTGCCGGGAATCGCATCGATCGCAATATCGGCCACCTGGTCCAGTTTCACATTCACGATATCGGTTTCGTCGACTTTGACTTCGGCCGTAATCAGCGACATATCGGCGATCGTCATAATCAGCGACGCCGGCGAGTTCTGAATGCCCGGCACCACCGTTTCGCCAACGCGTACCGGCAGATTCGTGACAACGCCATCAATCGGCGCCGTCGCTTGCGTGCGCTGCAACGCGTCGGAGGCGCGACGCAAATTCGCCTGGCTCACGCCGATCCGCCGCTGCGAGGCCGCCAACTGCGCCGCGAACTGCTCCCGGTTCGCCCGCGCCTGCGCGACCCGCGATTCGGCTTCCGGAATCGCCGCCGTAAACGAGTCGAACGACGCCTTACGCGTGTCGAACTCCTGTCGCGACATCAACCCGGCGTCCACCAACTGCTTGGCCCGGTCGAAATCCGCCCTGGCCCTGGTTAGGTCCGCTTTGACACGGTCCAACCCTGCCTGCAACGTCCGGATGTTCGAATCCTGGGCTTTTAACGCCGCTTCGGCCGCCGACGATTCCGCTTCCGACGAGGTTACCGTAGCTCGCTGGGCTGCTACTTCCGCTTCCGGTTGAACGGATTCCAACTTCGCCAGCAACTGGCCCTTTCGAACCCGCGCGCCCTCGACGACGAGGATATCGGTAATCCGGGCCGCGCCATTGGCGTTCGACCCGATGTTGATGTAATTACGGGGCTTAATCTCTCCCGACGCGGTGACGATGCTAGTCAGATCCTGGCGCACGGCCTTTCCGGTCTGTACCGTGACGATGCCCTTTTGATTCCACTTGACACTCGCGTAGCCTGCGCCAGCCACAACCGCGACTGCGGCGACTCCGGCGACAATTTTCCACGTTTTCACAGGTTAAGCGGCTCCCAATTTGGTTAGACGCCCCAATCCGGGCGAAAGTTCAATATTTCTATCGGTTAACGACCCTTCAGCCATGTGACTTTGACCGGATTCGTCGCCTGACACTGGCCCGAATCGGTCATACCCGAGGAAATCTGCGCACACGCCACACCAGTGGCGGTGTTCATTGCATCCGTTTCGCTCGATCCCACCGCCGTTCCACAGGCCTGCCTCCCGTGAAACTCCTTGCAGACTTCGACCTTGTAGCCCCCCAGCGACATCGTCGAATACGCCATCAGCCCAATCAGCGCCGCACCCACTCCCGCGATGGCGATGATCACGTTCTTGTTCATTCCTCGAAAAAGCTCCCCATCTTGCGGAACTTCTCGTAGCGGTGCTCAATCAACTCTGCCGCGCTCATCGGCGCCAACTCCGCCAGCGCCCGCTCGATGGCCGCTTTCAGATTCGCCGCCGCACCGTCCCAGTTGGTATGCGCGCCGCCGGCCGGTTCGGGAATCACGCCGTCGATCAGCCCTAACTGGAGAAGATCCGGCGCCGTCAGCCGCAACGCATCGGCCGCCAATTCGGCTTTGCCGGCGTCTCTCCAGATAATCGCCGCGCACGATTCGGGGCTAATCACCGAATAGATTGCGTTTTCCATCATCAACACAACATTCGCCACGCCCATAGCCAGCGCGCCGCCCGAACCGCCTTCGCCGATCACGATCGAAACTACCGGCGACTTGAGCCTTGTCATCTCACGAAGGCTGACCGCGATGGCCTCCGCCTGCCCTCGTTCTTCGGCGTCGATGCCCGGATAGGCGCCCGGCGTATCGAGCAATGCCACGACCGGACGGTTGAATTTCGACGCTAGTTTCATCGTGCGCAGCGCCTTGCGATAGCCCTCCGGCTTGGGCATCGCAAAGTTACGGTGCAGCTTCTGTTTGGTGTCCCGGCCCTTCTGATGGCCGACGAGCATGATCGGCTTCTCGTCGAGAAAGCCCATGCCCGCGACGATGGCTGGATCGTCGCCATAGAAGCGATCGCCGTGGATCTCGGAAAAACCAGTCAGAATGCGTTCGACATAGTCTAGCGTGTGCGGGCGTTTTGGGTGGCGCGCCAACTGCACGCGCTGCCAAGTAAGGGCCATCGGAGACGAGCCGCCTTCGATTCCCAACGGGATGTCATCCATGGGCAACGTCACTATTGTAACGTGGCGGCGAACGGAAGCGCTTGGCGCTATACTGCAATCGATGGGTTCGTCAGCCGCAATTTTGGAACTCTTTCCCGCTCCCGGAGAGTGGACGGAGGACGATTACTTCGAGGTCTCCGATCGCGGACGGCTCGTCGAGTATTCCGATGGCAACATTGAGGTGCTGCCTTTGCCGACCTATTTTCATCAGATCATCATTGGCCGATTGTATAAAGTTCTGGATACGTACGTACTCGAACACCGTCTAGGAGCGGTTTCTTTTGCTCCTTTGCCCGTCAAGCTCCGGCCAGGGAAATTTAGGGAACCCGATCTCATCTTCATGGCCCGCAGGAATCGCGAACGCATTGGCAAGTACTGGGGGGTTCCCGATTTGACTGTTGAAGTCATCTCCGACGGCGGGGAAGACCATGATCGGCGAGTAAAGCGCAACGAGTATGCGGAGGCGGGTGTTTCTGAATACTGGATCATCGACCCCAATGCACAAACTCTTGAAGTCTTGTGTCTCGCCGACAACACTTTCGTGCAGACGGCGCTACTCGGCAATACCGACGTGTTGACTTCGCAACATTTTCCTGGTTGGTCGTATCGCATGGCAGACATGTTCGCTGCGCCACCACTCGAAGAAGACTAAACCCGCTCCTGCAACCCAATCAAATGCCGGAAGTGCCGCGCGTTGTTCAGTGCCGCTCTGGGCTCGGAACGATCAGTGAACCCGACATCGTCTTTCGGCCTCCGAGCATGACGCAGAACATGCCCGTCATCATCCTTTTCGACAACGATGACGGCGCGAAAGGAATCCGCAGTGCTATCAAGCAAGCCGCCAAACAACCTCTGAAAGGAACAGAGCCCTACGTGCACGTCGTGCGAAGCCTTTACGCCGTGCCGACACCTCTGGTCAGTGAAGCAACGCAGTCGAAGATCGAAGACTTCTTCGACGAACGAACGAGAGATTTCGAGCTTGGGGGGAAGACCTTTAACGATGGCAATGACTTCGACACTGCACGGCACTACGGAAAGAAACTGTTCGCGGAGCATGTGGTCAAGCCCGACGTGAATTCGATTGACTTCAGTGGATTTCACCCGCTGCTGACAGTGCTGGAAGACGTGATCCGAGTGCATGCGCAAAACTCAGGCGGCGGGACTCCACCTTAGGCAGTGGGTCTCTTCGCGGGCGCATTTTGGCGCAAAGCCATGGCTCTCGGCGCTATACTTCAATCGATGGGTTCGTCAGCAGCAATCTTGGAACTCTTTCCCGCTCCCGGAGAGTGGACCGAAGAGGAGTATCTAGAACTCTCGGACCGCGGCCGCCTCGTCGAACTCTCCGACGGCAACGTTGAGGTGCTGCCATTGCCGACTGAACTCCACCAGTTGATTCAGATGAGACTTGCGGCGATTCTATACATGTTCGCCACAGCCCATAAACTCGGTCGCGTCCGCGGGGCGCCCCTTCCCACGAAGCTAGCGCCGGGCAAATTTCGCGAG
>VFZQ01000340.1 GCA_016871135.1 Acidobacteriota bacterium
GCAACTTCTTCGGCGGCCGCGTTGGCGGGCCAATCCGCAAGAACCGGACCTTTTTCAACTTTTTCTACGAACGCCGCTATGAGCGCTTTAGTCAGACGGTCACCAGCACCGTGCTGACCAGCCAGGCTCGCCAGGGTTTGTGGCGTTTCTATCCGGGCGCTCGCAACGCGAACGCTCTGTCTCCTACTCCAACGGTCGATCTCGACGGCAACCCAGTTCGCCCCGCCGCGGCGACAGGCGATCTGCAGACGATCAACGTGTTCGGGCGCGACCCCAACCGCATGGTGCCCGACCCCACTGGAACCGTGCAGAAGCAACTCGCGCTCATGCCGCTGCCGAACAACTTCCGCGCTGGCGACGGCCTGAACACCTCCGGCTTCACCTGGAATCGCGCTCGCCCGTATGACTTTAATCAGTTCGACATTCGCGTCGATCACCAGTTCAACAAGGATCATCGCGCCAATTTTGTCTACAGCGAGCAGGGTTCGCAGGCCACCAATTTCATCGGTGCACAACGTTATCCCACTGTCCCCGGCGGCCGCAGTCCGAACGAGACGACAACCGAATCGCTCAGTGTAACTTCCGTGCTGCGGCCAACGTGGCTGAACGAATTCCACGCCGGCGTATTTCGCCCACGCCAGACCTACCAGGCGCCCTGGACCGTTGCCGGCAATGATGTCCTGCCCAACGTAGGCGGACAACCCTATGTGCTTGTCATGTCGCTATCGAACAGTCCCATCGCCACCGCCGTCGGCGATGACCCCAGTTCCCGCATTTCGCCCGTCTATCAGTTCAGCAACAACATGACTTGGGTTGCCGGCAAACACACTTTGAAGGCGGGCGGCGAAGTCCGCTTCGTGTCCAGCGCCGGCTACGACACCTTTTACACCATGCCTCGCGTGAGCCTCGGCGGCACCACCGCCAACCCGGTGATAGGCATCAATACGATTCCCGGCATCGGTCAGAATCTCGGCGCGCAGAATCTCTTGACCGACCTCTCCGGTTCGGTGTCGCTCGTGCTGCAAAACTTCAATGCCTCGCCCGGGCGCGCGCCCGCCTTCGTTCCCGGCCAGACGCGCTTTCAACACGTCCGCGCCCCCGAGTACAGCTTCTTTTTCAAGGACGATTACAAGGTCACGTCAACACTCACTGTGAACCTCGGCCTGCGCTACGAACTCTATGCCGTGCCCGTTGAGCACACCGGCCGCGGCGCCGCGCTCGAGGGCGGAAGCGGTGGAATTTTCGGCATTTCCGGCAC
This sequence comes from Acidobacteriota bacterium, assembly GCA_016871135.1. Taxonomy (GTDB): domain Bacteria; phylum Acidobacteriota; class Terriglobia; order Bryobacterales; family Bryobacteraceae. The sequence continues at coordinate 1,259 of VFZQ01000340.1, forward strand.
CGGCTTCGGCGACCTGTTCCGTCCAGGCACAACCAACGGCAAAGCCTCGGTCATTCGGCCGATCGGTCCCAATACCGCGAATCCGAACGATCGCTACTTCGCCGGCGACCACAACAACTTCGCGCCCGCCGTTGGATTCGCGTGGCAACTACCGAGATGGGGAAAAGGCAAGACCGTGCTCCGCGCCGGCTACGGCGTCGGCTTCGAACGCAATCCGATTTTTCTCATCTCGTCCATCAACGGCCAACAGCCCGGATTTTCGAGCCTTGCCAACCTGACGCCCGCGTCGTTCACCAGTCTGGTCAACGTGCCCTTGCCACTCCGGCCAACCACACAGCCATTGCAGCCGGTCCCATTCACTGACCGCACCTCGCCCGCTTACGCTCTCGACAGCCGTCTCCGAACGCCCTACTACCAGAACCTCAGCGTCTCGCTTTCGCGCGCGCTGAATCCTAACACGACCGTCGAAGTTCGCTACGTCTCCAACAAGGGCACCAAGCTCATCCAGCAGGCCAACATCAACGAACTCAACACCGTGGAGAACGGCATCCTCGAGGCCTACCGCATCACACAGAGGGGCGGGAATGCGCCTTTGTTTGACAGGCTCTTCGTGGGCCTTCCCGGCGTCGACGGCGTTCGCGTCACCGGCTCGGACTTTGTCCGCGCCAACAACTCGGGGCTGCAGGGATTTCTAGCCAACAACGACGTCGCGGGACTAGCCGCCGCCATCAACAACACGCCATTGGTTCCAGGGCAGAACGGCGGCATCCTCCGCCGCGTTGGACTACCCGAAAATTTCGTCGTCGCCAATCCGCAATTCGGTTCCGCCACGCTAGCCAGCAACTATGGCGCATCGACGTATCATTCCTTGCAGACCGAGCTGAATCGCCGCTTCTCAGGCGGTTGGACGTTGCAAGCGAACTATACCTTCAGTAAAGCGCTGGGCAACTACGATGGCGATGGATCCGCGCTGGAGCAGAGCTTTCGCACGCTGCGCAATCGCAGCCTCGACAAGCAGCGTATGTCTTTTGACCGCGCCCAGGTTCTGAAGGCCAACGGCATTTGGGAACTCCCCTTTGGACGCGGCAAGCGATTCGCCGGCGGCGGAGGGTGGTTCAGCAAGGTGGTGGAAGGCTGGCAGACGGGATCGATTCTCACGATGCAGACCGGTGCGCCGCTGTCGCTCGGCGCGGTGGGGGCCTTCAACGGAGCCGGTACCAATACGCCCGTGCCGGTCGCGCCGTTCGACAAATCGTTCGGCTCCGTCCAACGCGGCGGCCGCACCGTGGTCTACTTCACCGGTCTCCGGCAGATTGTCGACCCCCATGTCGCCCAGATCACCGAAACCAACGCAATTCGCGCCCGCAGCACCATGCTGGCCATCACCGATTCCTCCGGCCAGCTGCTCTTCCGCAACCCGGAACCCGGCCAAATGGGCATGGCTCCGCGCTTCCTCACCGGCCCCGGCCAGATTCAATTCGATCTGAATCTCCTGAAGCGCTTCACCTTCCGCGAGCGCTACGAATTCAACATCCGCGCCGACGCCATCAACATCATGAACCGCGCTAATTTTTCAAATCCCGATTCGAACATCAACTCACTGAACTTCGGCAATATCACCGGAACCACCACGGACCCGCGGATCGTTGTGTTGAGCGCAAGGTTCACGTTCTGACGCGCTGGATACTAGTTGCCGCGTTATCGCTTGCCGCGGCGGAGTACGAAGAAGTCAAGGATTGGCCGAAGCTGCCGCCCGGCGTCGAGATGGGAGAAGCCGCGGGTGTCGCTGTCGATCGCAACGGTCACGTCTTTGTGTTTCACCGGCCAGGCCGCGGATTCGATCCATCGGCGGCAACCAAGCTCACCGAGCCCGCCGTTCTCAAGATCGATGCCGAGTCCGGCAAGCTCATCGCCGCTTGGGGCGCGAACATGTTTCTTGTGCCGCACGGAATCACAATCGATGCCGACAACAACGTCTTCCTAACCGACGTCGGTCTGCAGCAAGTCTTCAAATTCACACACGACGGCAAGCTCTTGCTCACGCTCGGTGAACCGCGCGTAGGCGGCTGGGATGCGTCGCATTTCAACCAACCGACCGACACCGCCATCCGCCCGGACGGGAGTTTCTACGTGTCGGACGGTTACGTCAACAGCCGTGTCGCGTACTTCGACCGCCAGGGCAAATGGTTGAGCGAATGGGGCAGGAAAGGCTCCGCCGAAGGTGCATTCAGCAATCCACACGGACTTGTGCTGCTGCCCGGTGGCAAGGGCGTGCTGGTCGCCGATCGCGAAAACAAGCGACTCCAACTATTCGATCCACGCGGCACGTTCATGCGCCAGTGGACCGGCGAAAAGGACGCGCAAACGACGGGGCGGATCTTCTGCGTCGATGCCGATGCGGCCGGCTTTCTGTACCTCGGCATCCGGCGCGCCGATTACGATATCGAACACACGGGTTTTCTAAAACTCGACCGCAATTGGAACATTGTCGCGTCGATCGGCTTCGGCAAACCCGGCCATCCGAGATTCAACGCGGTTCACGATATCGCCGTTGGCCCTGACGGATCCATCTACGTTGCCGAAACGCGAACCAAGCGTGTCGTGAAGCTCAGGCTCGTCAAGTAGGCGAGTCCAATTACAATGAAGGGGCGGCCCCCGCGTCTCCGTCTCATCCACCATGTCGTTCCGATCCACACTCTTTGCAGCGTTGTCCACAGCCCTCGCCTACTCGGCACCTAACCTCGAATCGCAATTCGACACGACCGTCAAGCCCTTCGTCAACAAGTACTGCGTGGGCTGCCACAGTGGCGCGACGCCTGCTGCCCAATTCGACATCAAGGCCTACAACACCCTCGGCTCGGTCGTTCGCGAGTTCCCGCGCTGGGCCCTGGTTATGGAACGCCTCCATGCCAAGGACATGCCGCCGAAGCCGATGCAACCCGCGCCCGACGCCGAGGTCCATCCGGTCGTCGAATGGATACAGGCTGTCCGCGCGCAAGAGATCAAACGATTCGCGTCCGATCCCGGCATCGTGCCAGCGCGCCGATTGAGCAACGCCGAGTACAACTATTCGATCCGCGATCTCACCGGCCAGGACATGCAGTTGACCAAAGAGTTCCCCATCGATCCGGCCAACCCGGCTGGGTTCGATAATTCGGGCGAGTCGCTGACGATGTCGGCCGCGCTGTTGAATAAGTACCTCACCGCCGCTCGCGAAGCAGCGGGCCGAGTTGTCTTCCACCCCGATCGCCTCGAATTCGCACCGCACCCGATGCTGGTTGAAACCGACCGCGAAAAGTACTCGGTGCAGCGCATCGTCAATTTCTACTACTCGCAGCCAACCAAGTTCGCGCCCTACTTCGAAGCGTCGTGGCGCTTCAAACACCGGGTCGCGCTTGGGAAGCCGGCGGCGACTCTGAACTCCATTGCCGCCGAAATGAAACTCAGCGTCAAGTATCTGCCGATGGTCTGGCAGATCCTGAACGAGCCCGGCGCGGCCGGTCCAATTCTCAAACTGCAGGCGATGTTCCGCGCGCTGCCCGCGCCGTCGGCCGAAAAGAAAGAAGCCGATAAAGTTCTCTGTCAGGAGATGGACGATTTTGTCGTTCGCATCCGCGCCAACACCGGCATGCAGCATCTCGCGCCGCGAGTGCGCGGGTTGCCCGGACTCGCCCAACCGCTGGCCAACTGGCGCAACTTGCAGTACGCTCTGAATCGGCGCAAGTTCGAACCGAAATCGATCCGCACCGAAGCCGATCCGAAGCCCGAGATCAAGCCAGTACCGCGCTTCCCGGGCCTCCACCAGGACGCGGTTCCGCGCTGGATCACGATCATGGAAAACGCCCGCGCCAAGGACGAAGATCTTGTCGTTCCAGCCGCGCAGCGCGACCGGTATGTGAAAGCGTTCGAACGCTTCGCCGATGTGTTCCCCGACAAGTTCTACGTCAGCGAGCGCGGCCGGTTTTTCCCTGACGATTCCACCGACAAAGGCCGCCTGCTAAGCGCCGGCTATCACAACGTCCACGGCTTCTATCGCGACGACACGGCTCTGCAAGAGTTGATTCTCGACGACAATGCCAAGGCGGAACTCGACCGCCTTTGGATCGAGTTCGATTTCGTCGGCGAATACTCGGCTCGCACTTGGGTTCAGTACTTCGTGAATCAGAGCGGCGCGGTGCTTGGCAAAGGCGCCGAATCCGGTTCGCCCCGGCCCGAAGGCCACGAGATCACCGACACCGAAGTGATCATGGGTCTGAAGAAGCTGCACCTGGAAAAGGCCGCCGCCGATTCTACAAATGATCCGCGGGCCGAGACCGCAATCGTCCGGCATTTTGATGGATACGATCGCACTCTGCGGTCGCTCGAAAAAATGCGCGTCGCCGCCGAGCCGCGGCATCTCGATTCGCTGTTGCAGTTCGCCGCCAAGGCCTATCGCCGCCCGCTGACGGCGGCCGATCGCGATGGCATCGCGAGCTACTACAAAACGCTGCGGAGCAAGAACGAGCTATCGCATGAAAACGCCGTGCGCGAGTCGATTGTCAGCATTCTGATGGCGCCCGATTTCTTGTATCGTATCGATCTGCCGGGCTCTCGAACCACAACTTCTTCGGTGGTAAAGCCGACAACGCCGGTGCGCAGCGAACCGCTCGGCGCGCTCGCCGTGGCGAATCGCTTGAGCTATTTCTTGTGGTCCAGCATGCCGGACGAAGAGCTATTGAAGCACACCCAGTCCGGAGCGTTGTTGCAGCCGAACGTGTTGCTCGCACAGACGCGGCGCATGATGAAAGATCCGCGCGTGCGCGGCTTCGCAACCGAGTTCACTGGCCACTGGCTCAACTTCCGGCATTTTGAAAAGAGCAACTCGGTCGATCGCTCGCGGTTCCCCGAATTCACCGACGAATTGCGCGAGGCGATGTTCCAGGAGCCGGTCCGAATGGTGGAAGACGCGATCGCGGCCAATCGCTCGGCGCTCGATCTGCTGCTCGGC
>VFZQ01000341.1 GCA_016871135.1 Acidobacteriota bacterium
GGTTTACGCGTTCTGAGAGGGTACACCCGAGTCAAGGGGTGGGGGAAACCCTTTGACACCGGCACATTTTTTTGTAAAACTCATGTCATTCCAAATGGTTGTCTAGGCCCGATCTGGGAAAGGGGGGGCCGGACAAGGGGAAAGGTGACATGACAAAACGAATCGCGGCCCGTGCGGGCCTGTTTGTGCTGGCGGTGTCGATGCTGTCGGCACAGTCGCTGACTTCGATTACCGGTACCGTGACCGATCTAACCGGCGCCGTAGTCCCGGGTGCCAAAATTCAACTGTTCGACAAGGCGACCAACGCACAGCGTGAGGGCCAGTCCGACAACGAGGGCCGTTACGCGTTCCTACAAGTTTCTCCAGGTTTGTACCGTTTGCTGGCAAAGAAAGACGGTTTCGCCGATGTCAGCGTTCAGGACATCCGGCTGCTGGTGAACACCCCGGCAACTTTGAACTTGCAGTTTGAAAAAGTCGGCAGCGTGAACCAGGTCATCGAAGTGAATGCGTCTTCGATCCAGCTAAACACCGTCGACGCCACATTGGGCAACAGTTTCGGCACCAAGCCCATCGTCCAGTTGCCGCTCGAAGGCCGCCGAGCCGACCGGTTGCTTTCGCTCCAGCCCGGTATCAGCTACATCGGCGATTCCGACGCCGTGAACGGTGGCGCCGCCGATGCCACCGATCGCAACGGCGTAGTCAATGGCGGACGGTCCGATCAGTCGAATATCACTCTCGACGGTGTGGACATCAACAACCAGCAATCGCGCGATCCTTTTCAGGGCGCACTCCGAGTGACGCTCGATTCGGTGCAGGAGTTCCGCGTTACAACGACAAACGCAAACGCCGATTCTTCGCGTGGTTCGGGCGCTCAGATTACGCTAGTTACCCGCGCGGGGGCGAACGAGTTTCACGGCGCGGCGTACGAGTACTTGCGCAACAAGGCCGCTAACGCCAATACGTTTTTCAATAACGCGGCGGGGCTGAAGACGCCGAAGTTGAACCGCAATATCTATGGCGGCCGCTTGGGCGGGCGCATCATCAAGGACAAACTGTTCTTCTTCGCGAACTACGAAGGGCAGCGCGACCGGCTTGAGCAGTCCGTCACCCGGACGGTGCCGCGCGAAACTCTGCGCAACGGTATCGTCTCCTATCAGAACGCCGAGGGCGGCGTGGTTCAGGTGCAGCCGCAACAGTTGTTGACGCTCCTTCCGGATGCCCGCCAGATCAATCAGGCGGCGCTCAACGTGTTGCGCGGCTACCCTGCGCCCAACGACTTTTCGCTCGGCGATGGATTTAACACGGCCGGTTTCCGGTTTAACTCGCCGCTGTCGCGAACCTACGACACCTACGTTGCGCGGTTGGATTACAAGCCAAACTACAAGAACAACATTTTTGTTCGCGGCCAGCTGCAGCGCGACGTGGAAAATGGCGCGCCGCAGTACCCCGGTCTTGCGACAAACTTTCAGGACGTCAACCGCAGCCGCGGCATCGCCATCGGTTGGGACTACACCGTTTCGGCGAACTTGTTTTCGTCATTCCGCTACGGCTACACGCGTCAGATTGTACTGACCGAGGGGATTGGGACATACGCCTTTACGACGTTCCGCGGTCTGAGTGATCCCGTTGGCGGTACGCGGCCATTCCAACGCCGTTCGCCAACCTCGAATATCAACCAGGACTTCACCTGGAATAAAGGGAAACACACCGTGCAGTTCGGCGGGACCTATCGCAACTACGCCAACGATCGCGTGTCGTACGCGAATGCGTTTTTCGGTATCGGTATCAACTCGTCGTGGATGACGGGCAGCGGCAACATCCTCAGCGCTCCCCTTGCGGTTACGACGCTTCCCGCGTCGCAGCGTATCGCCGGCGGGTCGCGCACTGCCTTTCATGACGGCGTGGCGGCGGTGCTCGGATTAGTGACGCAGGTGAATTCCCGCTACAATTACCTGCCGCAGAAAGACGGTTCGATCAAGGTACAGACGCCTGGGGAAGGTGTGGCGCGCAAGTTTGTCGGCGAAGAGTCGGAGTTGTACATCCAAGACACCTGGAAGGCGACTCGTAATCTGACTTTGACGGCTGGATTGCGCTACATGTACTGGCCCGCGGTTTATGAAGCAAACGGTATCCAGACAAGCCCGAATATTCCCTTGAGCGAGTTCTTCGACAAGCGTGTCGCGGCGGCCGCGCAGGGCAAGAGTGGTCTTGATGCAGTGGGTTACATCAGCTTTAACCTCGCCAGCAAAGGAGGGCGGCCGCTCTATGACAACATCAAGAACTGGTCGCCGCGTGCATCGCTGGCCTATTCGCCGGATGCCGATAATGCGTTTACCAAGTTCTTTTTCGGCGGCAAAGACAAGAGTGTTGTCCGCGCCGGTTGGGGCATGTACTACGACGTGTTTGGCGCGGGTCTGATTCGTTCGGTCGACGCGTCTTCCCTAGGCTTGTCGACGAATATTCAGAACTCCTCTGGCCGGTTGACTTTGGCCGAAACGCCGCGATTCACGAACCTGTTTTCGGCGCCTTCGTCTCTGGTCACTCCGGCACCGCCCGCCAGCTTCCCCGTCGAGCAACCGCGAAACGCGTTCCAAATCACGAACGGTCTTGACGACCGGCTTCGCGCGCCCTATGTGATGCGCTTTAACCTCTCCGTTACACGAGAGATCGGCAACGGTTTCACCATCTCGGCGGCGTACGTCGCCAGCGAAGGCCGCCGTACCCTGACCTCGGAGGACATGGCCACCCCGCTCAATATCGTCGATCCCGCAAGTGGCGTCGATCTCTACACCGCGGCGACGCAGTTAACCCGGCTGATTCAAGCGAACACGCCGACCGCCAACATCCCCCGAATTCCGTACTGGGAGAACATGTTCCCCGGTGCCGCGGGCGCTGGCTTATCGGCAACGCAGCGCGTCTACAACACCTACCGCGATAACTTCCCTGATGCCACGGCAGCGCTCGAATCGATGGATCGCTTCCAGGATCCCTCGGTAAGCCGCCTCGGCCGCTTTGCGTACTATCATCCGCAGTATTCATACCTGCGCGCGCTGCGTTCGGTCGGTTCGACGACCTATCACTCCATGCAGTGGACGCTGCGGAAGCAGTTCCGCAATGGCGACCAGGTGGACTTCAACTGGACTTGGGCGCATTCGCTCGACTTGGGCTCGGTGACCGAAAACGACGCTCCCACCGAAAATCGCGGCATCATCATCAGCCCCTACAATCGTAGCCAGATGAAGGCATCGTCGGATTTCGATCAGCGCCACAGCTTCAATGCGAACGGCTTCTACGGACTGCCCTTCGGCAAGGGCAAAAAGTTTGGCAATGATGTGACGGGCGTCGTCAATCAGTTGATCGGCGGCTGGCAGTTGGGCGGCATCTACCGCGCCTCGACCGGACTGCCGATGTCGGTTGGCCACAATCGAACGTGGCCGACGAACTACAACATCACGGGATGGGCAACGACGACCGGCGCCTTCCAGGATGGGACGAACAAGAATGCGCCGTCGCCGATCGCGACGACGCGCAACTCGGGTCCGAACATCTTCCAGGATCCGCAGCAGGCGATCAAAGCCTTCGGCTTCACAATGCCCGGCGAGATCGGCAACCGCAACAACGTGCGCGGCGACGGTCTGTTCAACATCGACCTGAGCCTGAGCAAGCGGTTCGACCTGCCGTTTGAAGGCCACTCGATGCAGTTCCGTTGGGAGGTCTTCAACGCGACCAATTCCGTACGGTTTGATGTCCGCGGCGCGAACATTAACCTCGGTCAGCCGGGTGCGTTTGGTCGCTACTCGACGACCTTGGTGCCGTCCCGCGTAATGCAGTTTGGACTGCGTTACGAGTTCTAATACTTGATTCACCGAGACAGGCGGCCTTTCGGGGCTGCCTGGTTTCTTGACGTCATTGCCTACTTTGAAACACGCCGTGAGGTGCACCCGTCGGTGCGGCCGTTTGTAGCGGTCGAAATACTCTCGCCACGCGACAGCGTCGATAGAGTTTCAAACAAGTTGGAAGAGTATGCGCAATTCGGAGTGCGCTACCTATGGTTGGTCGCGCCCGAAACGGAGAAGCTATTTGTTTATTCCGAGGGCGCCCTCGTGCCGGTCGACGAGTTGCAAGTGCCCGAACTCGACGCCATAGTCATCGCGCGAGAGTTGTTCGACGATCTCTAACGTCCCTTCTCCGGAATCACCCAGAGAAACAGCTTGCGGCTGAGAAACGACTCCTCGTCGTCGCCGCCCTCAACCTCCACGGTCTTGAGCGGTTTCCAATCGCCCATGTCAAAGGTGTTCGAGACGAGTCGCGTACCGGGCTTCAACTGCTCGCGTAGCCGCGGAAGTAGCTTCAGGTTGATCTGCGGCAATAGGAAAAGCGTTACAACCGTCGCCTCGTGAAAATTCGCTAGAAACAGGTCGTTCTCTTCGAACCGGACCAAGTCCGTCACCCCGTTCTTCTTCGCGTTTTCTTTCGCTTCCTGAATACGCACCGGATTGATGTCGATGCCGACGCCGCGCGCGCCAAACGTCTTGGCGGCAGCCACCACGATGCGTCCGTCGCCGCAGCCCAAGTCGTAGACGACATCGGATTTCTTCACCTCGGCGAGCTTGAGCATCGCCTTGACCGCCTCTTCGGTCGTCGGCACATACGGCACATCCGGATCGCGCTTCGGCTTGGCGGCTTGTTGTGCGACGGCGGCGGCGGAGATCGTGGACAGAAACGCGCGGCGAGTGTAGGTCATGAACGAAGGATGCTCCTGATTGTCAAAGGTTACTGTAGCGTAAATCCCCCACCCGCCGCCCAAGTCGCCGCCGGCGCCGTCTACGCCAACTGCGGCAACGAACCCCTCCTACATCTACAAAATTGCTCGCCTCCCTCCTCCACATCGCCCAAAACGCCGAAACGCGCGCGTGCTGAGACTACTGTTCACAGAAGTTCAAAATTTATATTTCCTTTCCAATCAACGACTTGAAAATTTACCGGCCCGATTTAGCTAGACAGAATCGCAAACTGGTGAGTAGGATGGCGCACAACGCCTCATCCCACCCAAGCCTCTGCCCACGCAGAGGCTTTTTTCATGTCCGAAAAGGAAACTGCAATGCCTACCAAAGCCGAACAGGCCCGTATCAACGGCGCCAAATCCAAGGGCCCGAAAACGCCCGAAGGCCTCGACCGCTGCCGCCGCGCCAGCGTCAAACACGGATTGTGGATCGCGCACCTGTCCACCTTCTCCCACGAAGCGCAAGCCGAGTACGCCGCCGTTCTCGCCGCCGCCACCGACCAGTTCCGGCCGCGCAACCTGGTCGAGATCTCAGTCGTCGGTTTGCTCGCCGACGCCCTCTGGCGCTCCAACCGTCTCGGCAGTTTGGCCAACCTCGACATCGATCGGGAGATGTGGATCACCAAGCAACAATCCGCCGTCGAGCACGAGCCCGAAGAGTTGCATCTCCTGGCCGAACAAAACTCGAAAACCGTCGCCCGTCTCGAAGCCCGAGCCCGTCACTACACCCGCGAAATCTCCCGGTTGATGGACATTTTGCGGAAGCTCCAGAACTGGCCCGTCTCCGTCGAAGCCTCCCAGATGTCCAGTGAAATCATGGAGATGTCTGTCGATGAGGTCCCAGCGATGGAGCCGGAACCCGCCGCCAAGCCGGTCCCGCCGCCCTCGGCCGTTCGCAAGCCTGTTCAATCCGCCGAAATCACGCCCCAGAAGGGCAGTGTGCCCCTCAGAAAATGACCTTCGGGCGCTAAAATCGGCCTAAAACTTGGCGAGCCGGAGTAGCCGTTCCGGACACCGCGCTCGAGGTGTGTCCATACGCGCCGCCGCTCGAAAAATCAGTAAAGCGTCGACGGAACGCGTGTCTTGTTATCTTCGTCGACCGTGGGTCCATCGACGAACCCACACGTGTGCGCAGCCATGACGGTTCCGAAACTGGGCAAGGCGGGGCCGAATTTGGCGGGGTTCCAGAGGTCGGCCCGGACGAGGGCGCGGCTGCAGTGGATGTATGCCTCTTTTACGGTAACGACCAAAACGGTGCGCGGCGAATTGCCGTTGACGGCGAACGACTCAAGCAGATCCGGGTCGCGGCTAATAACGGCGTCGCCGTTGACGCGGAACGTTTCGGGGCGGCCAGGCATCAGGAAGAGCAAGCCCACGCGCGGGTTGCGCACAATGTTGTGCAGAGTGTCGAGACGGTTGTTGCCGCGGCGGTCCGGGATCAGCAGCGTGTGATCGTCGGCA
>VFZQ01000342.1 GCA_016871135.1 Acidobacteriota bacterium
CCGCCGAGGACCAGAATCCGGTCCGCCATCCGCACTGTGGAAAAGCGGTGGGAAATTAGGATTGCCATCTTGCCGCGTGTGAGTTCGGCGAAACGCTCGAAGACTTCGAATTCTGCCCGGGCGTCGAGCGAGGAAGTCGGCTCGTCGAGAACGAGCACCTGCGCGTCGCGCATGTAGGCGCGGGCGAGTGCGATCTTCTGCCACTGCCCCATCGACAAATCCGCGCCACCCTCGAACCGCCGGCCCAACATCGCGTCGTACTTTTTCGGCAGTTGGCCAGCCACTTCCGACGCCAGCGATTTCTCCGCCGCCCCGACCACCCGTTCGAAATCATCGAGCGACTCAATCCGGCCAACTCCAATGTTTTCTTTGAGAAGCATGTCGTACTTCACGTAGTCTTGGAAGATGACACCGATCTCAGAGCGGAGCGAACGGGCATCGTATTCGCGCAGGTCAACGCCGTCGAGCAGGACGCGGCCGGCCGTCGGATCGTAAAGCCGCGTGATCAGCTTAATTAGCGTCGTCTTCCCCGCCCCATTCTCGCCGATCAGCGCGATCCGTTCGCCCGGTTCGATACGGAACGATACATCGCGCAGCACGGGCTCGGCTGCGTTCGGGTATCCAAACGTTACGTTTTCAAAGACATAACCGGACCGGATCGGGCGCGGTGCGATTAACCCCGGCCCTTCGATCGTCGGTTTCGACTCGAAGAACGCGAACAGATCCTGGACGAAAAGCGCTTGTTCAGACACGTTGGTCAGCGTACTGAAGACGTTTTCCAGCGCGTTGCGGGATCGGACAAACGCGCCGGTCAGAAACGTCAGGTCGCCGAGGGTAAGCTCGCCCGACGCGGTACGATACAAAATCACTGCATAGGCCCCATAGTACCCGGCGACGGGAAGCACGTTTAGCGCCGCCGATGTAACGGCCTTCTGCACGGCCAGCCGCCGGTTTTCGGCGTAGTAGCGGGCGAAAAGGGCTTCGGTGCGGCGGACGAGGAAATCGCCGAGGCCGAACAGTTTGACCTCTTTCGCGGTCGAGACGCTCGCGCCGAGAAGGCGCAGATAATCGAGTTCGCGGCGCTCGGGCGTCCAGCGGTAAAGCAACGAATAGGCTAACATGGCAAACCGGGTTTCGCCCCAGAAGACGGGCACAAGCGCGACGACGAGTATCGGCAGGAACCACCAGGAAAATGAGACGATTACAGCCGAAACCGAAAGCAACGTCAGAATCGATTGAAGCAGTCCGGCGATTTGTGAAAGCATGCCGAGACGCGCGGCCGATTGGCGCCGGGCGCGTTCGAGCCGGTCGTAGAAAACCGGGTCCTCAAACGAGGCCAGATCGAGCGTCGCGGCGTGCCGCATCAACCGGACGCCAACGTGATGGGTGAACCTGTCCCCCAACAGACTCTCGGCCAAGCCGGCCGCACGCATCAGCAGGTCTCCGGCCACGGCCAATGCCATTTCCAGGCCAAGCAGGGTCCAGAGTCCGTCAGGAACCCCGGATTTTGCCGATACGGCGCTTGCCACGAGGTCGACGATGAGTTTGCCAACCCAGAGCATACCCACGGGCGTCAGCGCCCACAATAGGCGGCAAATCAGGGAAACGAGTGCGAGCGACGGACTCGTCTCCCAGACCATGGCCAGCAGTGGCGGCAGATTTCGAAGAGCTTGGACGCGGTCGCGCCACGATGCCGGCGGCTCTTGTTTCGGGATATGGGGATCTCGCGCCAAACGGACTCGTTCCGACTCGGCAATCGGACGAGTTCCTCGTCCGTCTGGAGCCGAGCCTTCGCGGCCTTTGCGCTCATTCGGGTCCACCCTAGGAGTATAAACGACATCGGCGAGCCGAAGCCCGCCGATGCCGGTGTTTTGGGAGAACCAGGATCGAGGGCGACGCTGCGCCGAAAATCCTGTACGTGATTGTGATGTTAGGCCGTTCGGCGAATTTCGTCAAGTACAATCAGCCTCCTCTTTCGAAGCGGCCTAAGCATTTCACCGTAAAGGACTTATACGAACCTGGACTTTTTGGCAAACTGTGGAAAAGCTGTCTAAAAGCTGTTGACAACTAGCGGCCAACCCCGCCAACCCTAACAAATCGTGCGAGTTATTTGCCCGAGTGCTCTTCCAGGTTCAAGCCGATGACCTCGCCGGGGTCGGTGCCCTTTTGACCGAAAATTTTTCCGCGAGCGCGGCGCAAAACGGCGAATCCGAGGCCTGCAACGAGGCAAAAAACGAACATCACCCCGCTGAACTTGGCGACGTTGATGACCAGCACGCCGATGTTATCGCCCTTCGGATCGGGCATCTGCTGATTAACGGTTATGTTGGCTTCCCAGCGCATTGGGGCCAAAACCCGCTCGGCGGCATCGGGCGACGCCGACTTCAAGACGACCCCAAGCAGCGGTCCGGACCGTTTGACAATCAGGTCTTTCCGGTCGGCGGCGAAAGCAGCCTCGCGATCGCGGGCGATCTGCGGGCTGGGATAGCTGAGCAGCAGCAAGCTGACTTCCCCGCCCTGCACGCGGTAGCGGGCCAGCTGCCCCTCGGTGCCGTAGTGAAAAGCCACCAGCGACGGCGCTAATCCCGGCGCGAACGCGTCGAGCGAAGACGGACCGACGATAAACCGTTCGCTGTTTGCGATTTTCCCGTCGGCGGGAAGAAAACCGGTGAGAGCCGGTAACGAGGAAAAATCGTACCGCGGCATGTGCAATATGAGCTGATTGAGCGTCTCTTCCTCGGGCGCAAAGCCGTCGAACTGCAGGACGTAATTGCCCATCGCGACCAGCAGCGCGCCGCCGGACTTCGCGGCCAGTTTCGACGCCGTCGAAGGCGCGGAGTTTTCCGGCCGCAGCAATTGAAACGCCGCCTGCGCCGCGGTGGCGTCGGCGACTCGCCAAGCCGAAACGCTGAACGTTCCCTTGGCGCCTTTGTATGCGGCCTTTTCGGCCTCCTGCAAGCCGTACTCTTTCCAGACCGCGGCAGGTTCCGGCGCCAACGGCGTTACTGTGCCACGCGAGTGCTGCTCGATCCCCTCGGGCAGGATCGCCGCCGTCATCGCGCCCGAAAGGATCAGACCGAAAGCTACTCGTTTACACCATGACATTTTTTGTACTTTTTACCGCTGCCACACCAGCACGGATCATTCCGGCCTGGTTTCTTAGACGCCAACCGGGGGGCATTTTGTGCCGGAGTTTGTCCGCCGCCAAGAAATTCGAGATCGGCGAGTTCCTTTTCCTTCTTCTTTTGGATGTTCCGCGTGAAGTCCTCGACCTGCTTGCGCGCGGCCTCCTGCTCCTCGGCGTTCGGCGTCTCCGGCTGTTCGTCGCTGGAGTAGCCTTCTTCGTCGACGGCGAACGGAATCGCCGGACGAGACTCGTCCGAGATCTGCAAGAAGTAGAGATACCGAACCGTCTCGTCCTCGATCCGGTCCATCATGTCCTGGAACAGCGCGAACGATTCCTTCTTGTACTCGATCAGCGGATCTTTCTGCCCGTAGCCGCGCAGGCCGATGCCTTCCTTCAAATGGTCCATCGACAAAAGATGGTCTTTCCACTGATTGTCGATGACGTTCAACATGATGATGCGTTCCGCTTCGCGCAAATACTCGGCCCCGATAAGCCGCTCTTTCTCGTCGTACTTGTTCCGCACGAGTTCGAACAGCTCTTCGAAAATCTCGTCGAAGCTGCGGCCCTTCAGGCCATGCAGCAAAGCCTGCACGCCGAACTTGTTGAGCAGGTCGCTTTCAAGCCCGGTGAGATCCCACTCCTCGGGATTCACGCGTTCGGGGATGCGCGACTCAATCGAATCGGCCAACACACCGCGCGCCATGTCGAAGATACGCTCCCGTTGATCGGTGCCTTCGAGCAGTCCCCGCCGCAATCCGTACACGGCGCCGCGCTGCTTGTTCATCACGTCGTCGTATTCGAGAACGTGTTTGCGGCTGGCGAAATTCTGCGCTTCGACCGCCTTCTGCGCCGCGGCGATGCGCTTGGTGATCATGCCCGAATCGATCGGCACGTCTTCTTCCATACCCAGCCGCAGCATCAGATTCTGCATACGTTCGCCGCCGAAGATGCGCAGTAGATCGTCCTGCAGCGAGAGGAAAAATCGCGAGGAACCGGGATCGCCCTGGCGTCCCGAACGGCCGCGCAACTGGTTGTCGATACGCCGCGATTCGTGCCGCTCGGTGCCGACGATACAAAGCCCACCGACGCCGACAACGCGCTGGCGTTCTTCGTCGCAAGCCACCTTGTGCTTGTCGATCAACTCGTGCCAGCGGTCAATGGCCACGCGATAGTGGCTCTCGCCGCGAATGAAGTAGTAGAAGTGCGCGTCGGCGACAAAGCCGGCTTCTTCTTCGCGAATCGACTCGGCGCCACCTCGTTTGATCGACTCTTCCTGCGCGAGAAATTCCGGGTTGCCGCCGAGCAGAATGTCGGTGCCGCGACCGGCCATGTTGGTCGAGACGGTGACGCCCGCGTAACGGCCCGCCTGGGCGATGATGTAGGCTTCGCGCTCGTGGTTCTTGGCGTTCAGCACCTCGTGCTTGACGCCCATTTTCTTTAATATGTCGGAGAGCTTTTCGCTCTTGGCCACCGAGATCGTGCCCACCAGAACGGGCTGGCCCTTCGCGTTGCGCTCCTTGATCTCTTTGGCCGCGTTGCGGAACTTCTCTTCCTCGGTGCGATAGACGATGTCGTTCGAGTCTTCGCGTTTCGCCTTTTTGTTCGGCGGGATCGGCACGACATCGAGCTTGTAGGTTTTCCCGAACTCGGCCGCTTCGGTATCGGCCGTTCCGGTCATACCGCCGAGCTTCTTGTACATGCGGAAGTAGTTCTGAAACGTGATGGTCGCCAGCGTCTGATTCTCGCGCTGAATCTTTACGTTTTCCTTGGCTTCGATGGCCTGATGGAGGCCATCGGACCAGCGGCGGCCCGGCATTAGCCGGCCCGTGAATTCGTCGACGATGATGACTTCGAGTTCGTCTTCATCGCCAGGCCGCACGACGTAGTCTTTATCCCGGTGATACATCACGTGGGCCTTCAAGCCCTGCTGCACGTGATGGTTGATCTCGATATTTTGCGGATCGTAGAGATTGCCGCAGCCGAGCAACCGCTCGACCTTCGACACACCCTCTTCGGTCAGCGCGCAGGTACGGTGTTTTTCGTCGACCGTGTAGTCGCCGGTGAAGTACTTCTCGCCGGGCTCCTTGCCTTCGATGACTTCGCCGCGAACCAGCCTCGGAATGATCTTATTGATCTTGTAATACTTGTCGGTCGACTCCTCCGAAGGGCCGGAGATGATGAGCGGCGTGCGGGCTTCGTCGATGAGAATCGAATCGACTTCGTCGACGATGGCGAAGTTGTGGCCGCGCTGGACGCAGTCTTCCATGCGGAACTTCATGTTGTCGCGCAGGTAGTCGAAACCGAACTCGTTGTTGGTGCCGTAGGTGATGTCGGACTGATAGGCCTCGCGGCGTTCGCGGTCGCTCAAGTCGTGAACGACGCAGCCGACGGTAAGACCCATGAAGCGGTAGAGCTTGCCCATCCACTCGGCGTCGCGTTTGGCGAGGTAGTCGTTGACGGTGACCACGTGCACGCCCTTGCCGGCGAGCGCGTTCAAATAGACGGCCAGAGTGGCGACAAGCGTCTTGCCTTCGCCGGTTTTCATCTCGGCGATTTTGCCGTGATGCAGCACCATGCCGCCGAGCAACTGCACGTCGTAATGGCGCATGTTGAGGATGCGGCGGCCGGCTTCGCGAACGGCGGCGAAGGCTTCGACGAGGACATCGTCGAGCTTGGCGCCCTGGTCGAGTTGAAGGCGGAATTCGGCGGTTTTGGCGGAGAGTTCGGCATCCGTGAGGCTCTGGTAGTGAGCTTCGTGCGCGTTGATCGCGTCTTTCCACGGAGTAAGCGCCTTGATCTCCCGGTCCGCCTTGGTACCGAAGATCTTGGCGAGTGCTATGTTGATCATTGAGCTAGCAAGGGCCTTCTACCAGTCTAGCCGATCCGCTGTAGAATCGCCGCGAGATCGCGGTCGAACACCGAACGCGCGGAGACGGAATCGGCGCCGGCTTGCAATGCGCGCTGCTTTAGTTCGACTTGCACGTGCGGGACGAAGGCCATGACGGTGGCTTGTTTTTCTTTGAGGCGTTTGATCAATGCGATGGGGTCGAGCGCTTTGCAGTTGAGGTCGACGATGACGAGATTGGCGGGGGCGAGTTCGACGG
>VFZQ01000343.1 GCA_016871135.1 Acidobacteriota bacterium
CGCGCGACGGTCCAGCAGCGCCTTCACCAGAAACGGAATGACCATCGAGTAGTCTCCCTGCATCGATTCGGTCGACTGCACATAGGTATCGCGATCGACCTTGCCCCACGTCACCGCTTCGGCCGGCGGACACGAACTCAGCGAGCCGTCCGTCACCGGCGCCGTCGTAATCTGCACATCGAACTCATACCCGCGCACGTTCGGTAGTCCGAGCACCTGGCCCAACGCCGGCTCCGGCTGCAGGTTGTAGTTCTTCGGCACGCCGCCACCGAGCATGAACGTCGCCAGCGCTTTCGAATCGCTCTCAAACAAGCCCCAGTGATGATACGCGCACGCTTCGAAAACTTCGGCGTGAATGTCGAGATCGAACGCGTACTCCGGCAAAAGTCCGGCTTCCTTCATCGCCCACAACTTCATCGAATTCAAGAACACCGAGCCGTCGCCCGGCGCTCCAACGAACACTGGAATCGCCATCTTCCAGCACGTCGCCAGCAGTCCCGGTTCCACCTGCATGCCCGCTTCCTGCGCCGCGTACCAACGCCCCAGCAGATGCCGCATCTCGGTACCCGTCATCTTGCGTTGAAACTCCGGCCGCTGCAACATCGCTGTCAGGAAGCGGTCCTGATCGAGCAGCACGTCTTCGTCGAACGCCATATCGGTCACGCGAATTGTGCGCTCATCGCGTAGTGCGCCGTCGTCGCCGAAAATCGGCACTTCGAAAACGGGATCGCGCCGGCCTTCGAGCGAACGGTGCCCATCGTGATAACAGACCGCGTCCGTCGTCGACAAGTACGCGACCCAACCCGTTTCCAGCAACGGCAGCAGCCAGGTTTGATGTTGCCCGGAAACCGTCACCGGCCCAGCGATGGCGATCGTCAGCGGACAACCCATGCCGATCGCACGATCGAGAATCGTATACACGCGCCGCAAATACGCGCCGCCAAACGCCGGCAGGCAATGCCGGAACAGTTCATCGAGCGAGTTGACTTCGTCGACCCGCTTCACCCGCACCGTTCGGCGGTGCCCGTTCTCACAAGGATTCATTCAACTCCTATTGTCCACCGTGCGGCGATGTCCACGTGACCTGCTCGCACGTCGCAGCAGAAGTTCTGTGGGAGATCCGGGCTAACCCAACCCTTCTCGTATCCGGCGTGCGACAGCCGGGCCAACTTCCGTCGCAAGTTGCTCCGAGCCGGCCGCGCGAACACGTTCCACGCTTCCGAACTTCTGCAGCAGTTTCTCCACCGTCTTCGGCCCGACGCCCTCGATCTGCAACAACTCCGACTTCAGCCGGCTCGAATCGCGCCGGTTTCGATGGAACGTCACCGCAAACCGGTGCGCCTCGTCACGAACCGTCTGCACGAGATGCAGCACGGGATGGAATCGGTCGAGCACAATCGGCTCATCCTCGGCGCCGTAGACGTAGATCCACTCCTCCCGTTTGGCGATCGACGCCAACGGCTGATCGGTAATGCCGATCGCCTCCAGCGCCGCCGCGGCGGCATGCAGTTGCCCAAGTCCGCCGTCGATCAACACCAGCCCCGGACGCGTGCCGCCTTCATCGCGGATGCGCGAGTACCGGCGCGTAACGACCTCCGCCATTGATGCGAAATCATCATTGCCTTCCACCGTTTTGATGATGAACTTGCGATAGTCCGACTTCTTCATTCGCCCGTCTTCCCACACCACCATCGAAGCGACTTTATCGGTCCCCTGTACATGTGAGATGTCGAAACACTCAATGCGCGGCGGGTTCAGCGGCACGCCGATAGCATCTTCGAACGCGCCGAGAATCGCCTTCGACGACGGCTTCAACACACGGAAGCGCGCATCGAAGCAGTGCTTCGCATTCGTCTCGACCAAATCGTAGAGCGCCTTTTTCGCGCCTCGCTGCGGCGTGTGAATTTCGACGTTCCGCCCGCGCTTTTCGGTCAGCAACAGCTCCAGCGCTTCGCGGTCCTCGAACTCGGCGGGCACGTGGATGATCGACGGCACGTATTGCTGATCGAGGTAGACCTGCTTGATCAGCGCGGCCATGAACTCGGCCGGTTGAAACTCGATCTGGTCTTCCCAGTAAAACTCGCGGCGGTCGACGATCCGGCCGTTGCGCAAGTGAAACAAGTTCACGGCAATCAGCGGCGGTTCGGCGTAATAGGCGAAGATGTCGATGTCGTCGCCCGACGCCGCCGCCATCTTTTGCCGCTCGTCGATCTCTTCGACTGTTACCAAAACGTCGCGCAGCGCCGCGGCTTCTTCGAAGCGCAGATCTTCGGCCGCCGCCGCGATTCGCCCGCGGATCTCGCGCGACAGATCCTTCAACTTGCCTTCGAGAAACAGCCGGACGTTTCGGACCTGTTCGGCGTAAGCGTCATCGGTCGTCAACCCCGCGGCGCACGGCCCTAAACAGCGATGAATGTGGAACTGCAAACAGGGGTTCGGATGCAGTCGCGTGAGATCGACCTTACACGACGGAATCTTGAAATGGCGGTGGATGAAATCGACCAGCCGGTGCGCCAGATTGCCCGGAAAATAAGGCCCGAAGTAGGTCCCGCCATCCTTGCGCAACCGCCGCGTCACGAACACGCGCGGGAACTTCTCGCCCGTGAGTTTGATGTACGGATACGTCTTGTCGTCGCGCAGCAGGATGTTGAAGCGCGGCTTGTACTGCTTGATCAGATTGTTCTCAAGCGCCAGCGCTTCTTTCTCGTTGTCGACGAGAATGTAGTCGATATCGCGCGCCTCCGACATCAACGTGCCGGTCTTGGAATCGGTGAGGCTGTCGTCGGAGAAGTAGTTCCGCACGCGCGCGCGTAGACTCTTGGCTTTGCCGACGTAGATGACCTCGGCGTGCTCGTTCTTGTACAGGTAGACGCCCGGCAACAACGGTAACTGCGAGACTTTGTCCTTCAATTCCATGCGGGGGCTATACTCAAATTGTGGCACGCGGCATTTGGATTCTCGCTCTTTCTTGCGCGGCGCTTTTCGCGCAGGCGCAGCAGCAGCAGGAACCGCCCGAAGAAGACGCGACCCTGATCGAAAAGAAGGAATACACCTTCAATCCGCTGCAAGCCGAGAGCGAGATCAAGATCGGCAGGTTCTATATGAAGAAGGCGTCCTACAAGGCGGCTATTCAGCGCTTCAGCGAGGCGACGAAGTGGAATCCGAACTCGCCCGACGCGTGGCTGGCGCTTGGCGAAGCGTACGAGAAGGCGAAGGACGCGAAGAACGCGAAACAGGCATACGCCAAGTACATCGAGCTCGCCCCGGACGCCAAGAACGCCGGCGCGATCAAGAAGAAATTGTAGATTGGGCCTAACCGTTTTCGCGGAGGCTCGTCCAACCGCCATGCGACTCCTTGCCCTCGTTCTCATCGCATTGCTACTTCCGGCCTTCGGTCAAGTGCGCAAGACACGCCGCGCCACGCGCGCCCACGTCATCAAGCGCCAGGTGCACAAGCGGCACCGGCCCGCGCCGATGAAACGGCAGATGATCCGCCGCCTGCCGCGCGCTACTTACGGTACGTGGGTGTAATCTTCAAATTACGAAACGCGCCCGTTTCGTTGAAGGACCCCAAACCGATCTTGCCGTGTTTCAACGAGAGATCGACAGCCCGCATGGCGCCCGAAGTCTTCCCGTCGGCGTGACAGACGACCTCGCCGGTCTTGCCGTTCCAAGACACCTTCACGGGCGTCCATTCGTTCGTCGGCAACACGCCAGGGCCGCCTTCGAGCGGACTGATCCGCACCCGTTCGCCGCCGAAGACGTGAAAGATGCCGTTGTGCACGGGCTGCCTGGCGGGGTCGTCGACCGAGATGTGGACGTAGTTGTAGTGCGATTCGTCCTGATAGGCGACAACGAGCAGCAGCGACTTCCCGTAGCGCTTTACGTCGACTCCGATCGTCACGGCGTCGAAGGGGCCGTCATCCAAGATCGCGAACTGATGCGGACGGCGCGGGGTGCCGGGCTCGCTCTTGACGGCGAGTTCGAGCGTGTCGGCGCTGGCCTTCCAATCGGCGGCGTTGCGCACTGACCACTTGTGGCCTAGGGCGGTGATGGTGTCACCGGCCAATAGGCCAACGGAAAAAACAAGCAGCAGGGCGATTCGCGGCATACATCAATCCTATCGCTACCACCAACAATGCCGCCAACACCGCCCGTCGCTCTCGACAAAGCCTACAGTCTCGCGCTCTGGCTGATCGCCAAGACCGAAACCATGCCCCGCTCCCACCGATTCACTCTCGGCGGCCGCATCTATGAACACGCGCTCGATCTCGTCGGCGCACTTACCCAAGCCACCTTCACTCGCAACAAGACGGCAGCCCTCGAAACCGCCGGCGACCGCGTCAACGGACTCCGCATCCTCCTGCGGCTCGCGAAAGACCTGCACCTCTTCGCCTTCGATCCGTATGTCCACGCCACCGCCCGGCTCGACGAAATCGGCCGTATGATCGGCGGCTGGCGGAAGTCGCAATGATCCCGCTCTGGCCCAAACTCACCGCGGCGCAGAACCTCTTCAACGCCGCGCACCGGGCCGCCGCCGGCAAACATGCACGGTCTGATGTCGCCGCGTTCCTAGCCAACCTCGAACCCGAACTCTTCCGCTTGCGGCGCGAACTTATGGGCGCCATTTACCGGCCGGGCCGCTACCGAACCTTCCCCATCGCCGACCCCAAGCCGCGACTCATCTCCGCCGCCCCGTTCCGCGACCGCGTCGTCCACCACGCACTTACCAACATCGTCGAGCCCCTCTTCGAACGACGATTCGTCCCCTACTCATTCGCCTGCCGTAAGGGCTTCGGCGCCCACAAGGCGCTCACGCTCGCCCGCGATGCGTGCGCGAAGTACCCATGTGTCCTGAAGCTCGACATCCGAAAGTACTTCCAATCCATTGACCATCTCCTGTTGAAGGATCGCCTCGCGCGCGTCATCGATTGTCCAGACACCTTACACCTCATCGATCTGATCCTCGCGAGTTCCATCCAAAGCGACGACCGAGTCGAGTACTTCCCCGGTGATGGTCTCTTCACGCCAATCGAACGCCCGCGCGGTCTCCCGCTGGGCAACCAAACCTCGCAGTTCTTCGCCAACGTCTACCTCGATCCCATGGACCAGATGATCGTCCGCAACCTCCGCCCCGGCGCCTACGCGCGCTACGTCGGTGACTTCCTGCTCTTCGCCAACAGCAAGGAGCAACTCCACGATATGCACGGCCAGATCCGCGAATTTCTATACCGCTACCGGTTGTCGCTCCACCCCGGCAAGAGCCGCGTCTATTGGTGCCGCGACGGTTTTCCGTTCCTCGGCTTCCGTCTCTTCCCCACACACGCGCGCCTGGTCCGGCCCAATGTCGTCCGCTTCCGCCGCAGGCTTCGGCAATTGCAAGCGGACTACCACGCGAGCCTCATTGATAAGGAGACCGTCAATCAATCCGTTCTCGCCTGGATCGGCCACGCGATGCATGGCGACACGTGGCGGCTCCGCGAGCAGATCTTCGATGCGCTTGCCCTTTCTCGCCGGGGTGTTCAAATAGCGCGGCCCTGGCCGCGAGCTTTGCCCAAGACCAGGACCTGTTTTATGTTTGACGCCGGTTGCCCCGCGTCTGGACCGCGGCCCGGAAATGGAAAAGCACGCTCCCGGCAATTCCTCGACGGGACTCTCGCGGCGGGCTGTTACACCCGTTCCATATCCCCCGGCCAGCCGGAACCCCAGATTGTTGTTCTGTTCGTCCAGTTGATTGTTGTTGCGATACGACGAGCGCGCGTTCCTTCGATTGTTGTTGAAAGCACCGCCCCGCCACACGTTACGACCGCGTTCCGGCTTTTAGTGTATCACCCAAAAAATTTTCCCCGAGGGGGCAACGCCCCCTCGGCTCCCCCTACGGGTTTTTTCGGCAGCTCGTAAAAAGGAAAAGGGAAAAAAGTCAAGGGATTCCCCCGGCCAGCCGGAACCCCAGATAGCTGTACTGAGCGTCCAGTAGATCGCCGCCGCGATACGACGAGCGCGCGCCCCTCCGATTGCCGATGAACGAACCGCCCCGCCACACGTACGAATTGCTGCCCTCCTCCCACGGCGAGGACGTCCACTCTAATACATTGCCGATCATGTCGCAGGGACCGTCCGCCGGATAAAGCCCAACCGGCGTTGGGTGACCGATATTGCTGTCAGCGTAGTTCGCCCGCGACGGATCGATGTCATCGTTACCCCATGGGCACTTCGTGCCGTCTGG
>VFZQ01000344.1 GCA_016871135.1 Acidobacteriota bacterium
AAGGATTTGGCCGTCGGGGAGGTAGGCGATCTTGTAGATGTAGCAGGGCGCTTCGACCCTTTCGTTGCCGCAGTTGTTGTACACGGCGCCGGTGATGACGCGGGCGGCGCGCTGATTGCGGATTTGGTTTTCGAGTTGGCGCCATTCCCCTCGGTTGAGTTTTCGGTTCTGTGCGATGGCATTGCTGGTGAGGTATGCGTCCTCGGATGCGGGTACGTCGGCGACTGGGGTGAGGTGGCCGCGGTCGAAGCCGGTGTTGGTGAAGGCTGCGCTTGGCAGAGAATTCAACTCGTGGTCTTTGCGCCAGTGTCTTCTCCGGGTTGGCTGGCTCGATGGTTGCGGGGTGTGGGAAGTCCAGAGGGCACGCTGGCTTGGGGTGTCGTAACAGACCGTGAAGGAGTCGCGTTCGGCGAGAGTGGCGGGGCAGGTGGTGAGGATGGTGAGGAGGAGAAGTGTTGACACACTAGATATATCGGTTGTTTGAAACAAAACATTAGCAACAATGGGTTAGGAAAAATCTGAGAGAGCGACGTGCGCTCTATCGAAGCTGTTTGCGCGCGGGGCCGTTGGCGCAGTGGCGTTAGATGCGCCGCAAGGCGTGTTCGAGCGCTTCCACGAAGAAGTGATCTCCCCACATCACCGACTCGTTTACGCCGAGCGCTTTGTGCATGTGGTAGACGCCACCCTTGAGGACGCCCTCCCATTCCTTGTCCTTGTCGCCGAGGTAGTTCTGGCACAGTGACCGCAGAATGCGGACGCCGGTGTTCCAGTAGAAGTGGCCTTTGACCGGATCATGCAGGAGTCGGCTCATGCGGAGGAAGCCGCACGCAGCGATGGCCGCGGCCGATGTATCGACTTGCTTGCGCAACTCGGCCGGGGCGTTGAAGTCCCACGGCGACACGCCGTCGGCGGGCGCGTGGGTGATGTAGTAGTCGGCGCAGTCTTCGGCGGTTTCGAGGAAGTGCGGATCGCGGCTGTATTCGTAGGCGGTCGCGAATCCGTACATCGCCCAAGTGAGGCCACGCGCCCAGCAGGAATCGGCGCGGTGGCCTTGCTGCGTGGCTTCGCGGAGGAACTCGCCGGTCTCCAGATCGAAGATGCCTTCGTGGGCGGTCGAGCCGTCGCCGCGAACGAGGTAGCGCCGCGTGGTGAGCGAGTGCCGCACCGCGATGTCGCGCAGCGTTTTGTCGCCGGTGGCGCGCGCGGCGTAGAAGACGATGCCGACGTTCATCATGATGTCGATGAACAGCGAGTCTTCGGCGACGAAGGAACGCAGATAGTGGCCCTTGTCGCGATAGCGGCCCGCGAGAGTCTTGCCGGCATCAATGACGACCGCTTCGAGTTTTGGATCCTTGTCGACCTGGAACCAGCGGTAGTAGGAAGAGTGAAAGACGAAGCCGAGATCGTGGACATCGCGATCGCCCTTGCGCTTTTCAAGCGGCTTGGAGTAGTCGACCGCCTTCTTGTACCAATACTCCGGATCCTTACCGTTGGTATCGGCCTCGTAGCGGCGGAAGAGCCACATCATGCCGGGCAGGAAGCCGTCGCACCAGTGGGTCCAGGCGGGCCCGTCGTGTTTCCACTTGCCGTTCTTCGTATACATCGGATAGAAGTCCGGGTTGTTGTCGATGAGACGCTTAACCTGCTTTTGCGCGTAGCGCATCGCTTTCTCAAAAAGCGCTTTGTCGGTTTCAAGAGTGAATTGGATCACGGTTTTTTCGCTCCGCCTCTGAACGGCGCGGCGGTCTTCACGTATAGCAGAAGTCCACGCGGCAACTCAAAGGGCTCTCTTCTAACGTAGAACACATCGGGGTGCGGAAGCATCTGCCCGGCGTTTTGCGGCGGGAAGCCGTAGCGCGTTTGGGCGAGTGGCCCGAGCGATCCGCCGGATTCCAGACGCGCGGAAAGTAAGCCGGAGCGGCCTTCGAATGCGATCTCGCGCCACTGGATCGCCACGCGCATCAGTTTCTGCAACTCGCTTTGGTCGAGCACCGCGACATTGCCCGAGAGCATCGCGCCCTTCGGCACCAGCACCTCGCCCTTACGTTTTGCGTCCTTGCGTACGCGCGCTTCAACGGGCGCGCCGATGGCGCTGCGGCCGAAGCGCACGGGCGTGAGCAGTTCGAGTTCGAGACTTAGGCCCTCCGGCAGAGCGATGGGTTGCTTGATCTCGGGTGCGGACGCGGTGTCGGGCACATCGCCGAACGACACCGTCGATTCGCCGGTGTACTGCTTGCAGCGAGAGAACGTGATGACATTGCGCGAGGCGTTGCCTTTGTCGTCGACCATGACGAGCTCGGAGGTTTTGGGCAACAGGAAATCGGACTCGCCGATTCTCGCGCGTTCGTAATACAGCGACTCGGTCGAGGACGATAGCGGCAGGTAGCCGGGAATTTCGACGGCCTCGACATCGAGGCGAATCAGATCCAGCGATTCGCGATCGACCCAGAAGGTTCCCTTTTGTCCGGCGATACCTTCGATGGGTCCGATGCGAATGTGATAACCGCTCGATACGCGCGAGATTTCGAATTCGAATCTCTCGGTGTTGCGCCCGTTCAGCGGTTCGTCGCCCCGGTACTTGATGACCGGCCGCGACGACATGAATACCGTGCGTGCGTGGAGGGCGAAGCTGCCGTTGGCGATGGCGCCGGTCGGAGCGATCTCGCGCAGGTCGCGCTCTTTGAACTCGCGCTCGCCGGGCCAGGAGAACAGCTCCTTGCCATCGACGACGGCGACTTCGATTTGCAGCGCATCGACCAGGTCAAAACGTTTCTTCGCGCTCGACCGAGTGGAACGTTCGATCGTTTCCAGGCACGTATAGTTGGGCAGGCGCGTGAGGACGTCGCTCATATGCAGCTTGGTGCGCGCCAGCAGCAGCACTTCCCGCGGGAGCGGCTGGGCCATCAGCGCGGCGATTGCGAACGCGCGCAACATCCTTTCATTGTATTCGCGGGCGCGCCTGCTACCATGAATCGAATGGCATCTAAAGTTACGGTTCTCAACAACGGTCCTCTGCGCATTGAGGGCGAGTTTTCGATTAACGACGCGGCGAGCAAGGAATTCGGGCTGGCTGGGCGCACGGTGATTTCGCTGTGCCGCTGCGGGCTTTCCGAGAATAAGCCGTTTTGCGATGGCGCGCATAGCCGGCAGGGATTTCAGAGCGTTTGCGAGGCGCGGGAGTTGCCGCCGCCGGTGAAGAAGTAGCTGGCGTAGTTCGACGTTTCCGCGCGGTGACGGACCGCGGGCTTTCAAAATGCGGAGCGAAGCACGATGATCTGGTGCGGCAATCCTTGGAATCACGGGTGGTGGGATCTGCCGTTCGAGACCGTTGGCTGCGGCGAACTGCTGAGTATCTATCATCCAGATGTGTTGCGCGCGGATTGCTTGGCGTTGGTTGAAGCTGGTGCGGACGTTGTCTCGGCGGCAACGTCCGGCGGCGTTCCGTCGACAATGACGGAATGCGGGCACGCGGGGATGGCATGCGAAGCAAACCGCCGATCCGTCCAGCTCGCCCGCGAATGCGGGGCGAAAGTGCTCGGCGAAATCAGCCCAACACGAAACCTCGTCACAATGCACGGTGGCGACCCGCGTAAACTCCGCAACGACTACGTCACACAAGTAACAGGCCTGCTCGATGGCGGCGTAAACTTTCTCCACGTCGAAGGCCTCATGGATCTGGCGAATGCGCGAATCGCCATGGAGGTGATCGGCGACTCCGCGCCGCCAGTTGTCATGTCCGGCGCAGTCGAGGGAACGATGACTCTGCTCGACGGCACACGCGCCACCGCGTTCGTCGACTTCGCACGCGGCTACAACCCAGCATTCATTGGCCTGACAGGCCACACCGAAGCAGTCGCCCACGCCACCGGCGAAGTGTTCGACTCCGGCCGATCTGTCGACTTTGTCCTCGTTCAGACGATCTGGCCTGGGGCCGAACACAGGTGGCTGCAAACGCCAGAATCCCTGGCCGCCTACTTCAAGACGCTGTTAGAAAAATACCCAATCCCGCACATCGGCATCAGCTACGGCGTGCGCCCGGACTTTATCCGGGCGCTTCGCCGGATCGCTTAAAAGTAGAACCGAGAGCCGATCTGCATGCGCCGCGACGAACTCGCGATCGACCCGCCGATGCGACCGAATAACGGCGAAGTAAACGTCGCAGTTGGCGCGGCGAAGGTCGGCGTATTGGTAAAGTTGGTCGCGTCGAGGCGCAGTTCCAGGTTGTACCGCTCGGTCAACTTGATGTGCTTGGCGAGATTTGCGCTCAGGTTAAACGACCTCGCCGTTTCGAAAAAGTTGCGGGCGGTATTGCCGATTGCGCCGGGCTCCGGAATTGAGAACTTCGCGCGCTGAGCCGCGTCGAATTGGAACATGAAGCCCAGCGCTTCATCGTGGAGGGCGCGCCCGTCCTTGCGTGTGCAGCCGACGCAATCCGCCAGCGACTGCACCACGTTCGACGACGTGTTCGAACCGCTGTAGACGGTGAACGGCCGGCCGGAGGTCAGCGACATGATTCCGCTGACGCGCCATCCGCCAGCGATTTTGTCGAACACGCCGCCGAGCGAATTCCCGAAGCGCTGGCCTTTGCCGAAGGGAAGGTCATAAACGACGGTCGACTTGAACTGGTGTGTGCGGTCGAAATCGCTGCGGCCGTAGTTGAGCTTGCGGTTGTTATTGCTGAACGGGGTCGACGAAGCGCTGGTTGCGTTGGCAGTGGCGACGACGGTGAAGTTCGGGTCGAAGCTGCGGTTGTCGAGCGACTTCGAGAACGTGTAGTTCACGTTGGCGAAAAGGTTCGACGAGAAGCGGCGCTCGACGAGCAGCTCCAAGCCGTGGTAGGTCGAGAAGTCGTTGGAGTCGATCACGTTCACCGACGTGTACTGCGGGTAGGGCCAGAAGTAGTAAGGGCCGGCGCCGGAGAGATCGGTGACGGAGCGGCCGCCCTGCAGGCGCGAGGCGAAGTTCGCCGCGAGGCCGCCGACGTTGTTGGTGTTCAGGTCGTTCAGGAACAGCCGGCGGATCATGCGAGACGCCGTTTCTCCCGCGTTGATGCGAGTGTCGGCGCTCAGTACACGGTTGAGCGTGGCCGATTCGCCGCCCGCTTTAACCTCGTTGAATCCCTGGAGAAAACCGTTCGTGTAGATTTCGGACTGATTGGCGTTATAGGCGCCTAGCAGTCCGTAGCCGCGACGGCCGAAGTAGCTGACGTCGACGATCACGCCCTTCTTCACTTCACGCTGCAAAGACAGCGACCACTGATTCGTCGTCGCTGTGCGTAGATTCGGATCGACGACGGTTTGCGTGTTGTTGGAAAACGCGGCGGGCCGTGATAACGCCGACGGGGAAATTGAAGGCGGCGTGATTGGCTGCAATCCCGCGAGACGGCCGCCGGACTGTCCGTAGGTCTGATCGGTGACGCCGAAGGTTTCGCCGGGCAGGATGGGGAAAAGAGAAGAGGCGAACAAGAACGTCGGCAGACGATCGTAGGCGATGCGGTAGTTGGCGCGGATGGAAGTCTTGCCGGTGCCGAACGGATCCCAGGCGAAGCCGACGGACGGACCCCAGTTGTTCAGGTCGTTGTCGTACATCGCGCCTTGCTCCCAGTTGGCCGTTTGCGTTGGCGCGGCGCCGAGCACGAGCGGTTGGTTGGGGCGGCGGATGCGGTTGTCCGGATTCGAGGCCGCCAGCTTGGCTTCCCAACGCAGGCCGAGATCGATGGTGAGATTCTTGCGGATCTTCCACGAGTCCTGAATGTAGAGATCGTATTCGGGATAGTCGGTGACGAAGGCGAATCGGCCAGGGACGAACTTCGAACCATCGGACACGAAACCGACCGAGCGCTGACCGACGCGGCCAAGCAGGAAGTTGATGTGGCCTTGCAGCGGGGCGCGGTCGAATGCGGTATTCACGTCGGCGGGTATGCCAAATGTTGCGGGGTCCACGGGGTTGATGGCGGTGGAAAAGTTGACTGAAGGGTTGGCGTTGAGTCCGGCGACGGTGCCCCGGTCGTCGACCTGCCGCTGCAAGCGAAAGTTCATGCCGAACTTGAGAGAGTGTTTGCCTTTGAACCACGACATGTTGTCGACAATTTGCGCGGTGCGCACTTTCCGGTTATTGCCGAAGGAGCGGTCGGTCAAGACCGTAATCGGCGCGCCGGTAAGGGAGTACTCCGTGAGCGACGACAACGGCTGATCGAAGATGAATCCGAACTTGTTGAAACCGATTA
>VFZQ01000345.1 GCA_016871135.1 Acidobacteriota bacterium
GCGCACTATCGCGATCCGGGGTCGAGCGGCATCACCCGGGCGCTGATCGAGTCGATCCGGTTAAACGGGAAGCTGTTCCTCGATGAGATGGATCAGACGCCGTCGTGGAAGTGGCTGAACAACGTCGACACGGCGTTTCAATTGACCGATCTACCAGGCGACATCGGACTGATGCGGCGCAACATTTTGGAGGGCTTCACCCGCGGCGCGGGCGTGTGGTGGTACGACTTCGGCCCGTCGAATCAGGCGGGGTGGTGGGCGGATACGCGGCTGATGGCGGAGATTACCAAGCTGCAAACCGTGTTAGAGAAATATCATCGCCGCGATTATGCGCCGGCGGGCGATGTACTGCTCGTCTTCGACACGGAAGTCTTCTATTACACCGGATCGATCCAGGGGACCGATCCGGTGACCGATGTGCGGGCGGTTAATCGCACGATTGTTGAGGCATGGAGGTGCGGGGCGGCGGTGGAGACGGTGCACTTGCGCGACATCGAGCAGATCGATCTGGCGCGGTTCAGAGTCGTGATGTTCGCGAATACGTGGCTGATGACGGCGGCGCAACGGAAGTTCATTCGCGAGCGCGTCGTCGACGGACGCCGGCATGTTGTCTTTCAAGGCTTCGCGGGGTACTGCGATGGGACATCGCTTCGTAAGGAGTTCACACAGGAGCTGGTTAGCGGGAAGAACGTCTTGCACTTCGAGATTCCGCCGGTGACAACGGCACAGTGGCGCGAGATCTGCCGAGCGGCGGGCGCGCATGTCTATATCGAAACCGACGACATCATTCACGCCGGCGCGGGACTGCTGCTGGTGCATACAAAAGACGGCGGCGAAAAGACGATCCGGCTGCGATCGGGCAAGACAGTGCATTCGAAGATGCCGCCGAAACATTCGATCGTACTTGACGCCGCGACGGGCGCGGAAGTGGTGTAGCGTACAATAGAGCCGCATGGACTCTATTCAAGATCCGTACGCCGAAGCACGGCTCGCGTTGTTGAAAATACTTGGCGAAGTGGAAGCCGGCATCAACGAACAGAACATCGAGCGCATCATCGCACAAATGGATCCGGGCGTAACGGTGACGTGGCTTAACGGCGAGGTCTCGCGAGGACACGAAGAAGTTCGCTCGTACCATCACAAGATGGTGAAAGGGCCGGACCGGTTGATCACGCGATATACGAGCGCGGCCACGC
Source organism: Acidobacteriota bacterium (assembly GCA_016871135.1). GTDB lineage: Bacteria > Acidobacteriota > Terriglobia > Bryobacterales > Bryobacteraceae. The sequence continues at coordinate 1,197 of VFZQ01000345.1, forward strand.
TGGGCGCCAAGGCGCGATTCTACGGCAGCGGCACGGTAGCGGTCGCGGAGGGCACTACCGAGGACGAATTTTTCCCGGTTATTCGCGGGCCGTTCAAGCTCGATTCGAGATGGAGCTCGACAGCGGCGCTGATCGACGGCCAGTGGAAGATCGTCACGCTGCATCTATCGGCGAACGTGTTTTCAAACACGCTGATGGACGAGATGAAGAAGGCGCTGTTGTATGTCGGCGCGGGCGGCGCTTTGGCAGGCAGCGTGCTCGGGTGGCTCTTGGGGCGCGGCCGTTGATCGTTTGTGAAAAACTGACACGGCGGTTTGACGAACACGTCGCCGTCGATCGTCTCGATTTGGCGATACCGGCGGGCGAAATCTGCGCATTTCTGGGGCCGAACGGCGCTGGGAAGTCGACGACGTTGAAGATGCTGACGGGGTTGCTGGCGCCCTCGGAAGGCACGGCGACTGTCGGAGGGGTCGACACCGCGAAGGATCCAATCGCGGTGCGGCGTATGTGCGGCACGGTACCCGAGAATTTGGGGCTGTTCGATTCACTGACCGTGCTGGAGCATCTGCGGTTGACGGGGGATGTTTGGGGAATCGACCGCAAAGAGACGTGGCGGCGATCGGCCGAGTTGCTGGAGGCGCTGGCGCTGACGCATGGCGCGCACACGTTCGCCTCGGACTGTTCGCACGGAATGAGAAAGAAGACAGCGTTGGCGATGGCGCTGCTGCCGAATCCGCGAGTGCTGTTTCTAGACGAACCGTTCGAGGGTGTGGATCCAGTGGCGTCGAAGACGATTCGTGATCTACTTGTGACGCTCGCGGCGCGCGGAGTGACGGTATTTTTGACTTCGCACATGCTGGGAATTGTCGAGGGGATCGCACGGAGGATCGTCTTTATCCGAGGCGGCGTAAAGGTGTGGGACTCGCCGATTGGCGAGTTGCCGAAGGACTTGGAGACGCATTACTTCAATCTGGTCGAGGCGCCGGTAAAGCGGGAGTTGACTTGGCTCGGATCTGGGCGATAACTGTCGCGCTGGGCCGCGCGGTATTGCGCGAGCAGCGGCACTTGAAAGGGCTGAGCGCGAACAATCTCTTCCTGCTGATTTTGCTGTTCGGCATGGGCGGTGCTGGACCGTTTATATTCCTACTGGTTGGCCTGGTGGCGCTGGCGCCGTTGTGTTCCGATCCGTTGCGGCGGCTCCCGGTCGAGCGCGTGGGCGCGTGGCCGCTGAGTGCGAGAGAGATGACGGCGGTGCGGCTGTCGAGTGTGCTGTTAAGTCCAGCGACGTGGGTGGCGGTCGGAGCGGTTTTGTGGACCGCGCAGCCGCAGTTCTTGCTGCTGATTTTCTTCGCGGCGGTGTTCGCGATTCCCTTCCCGGCGCGGGTGTTTCGTATGGCTCCAGGCGTGTTCGGCGAGCTGGTGCGGAAAAATCTGCGCGAAATGCTGATGCTACTCGACCCGTATGTCGGGCTGTTGTTTAGCGTATCGACGATCGTGTACCGGATGTTTCATCCGGAGCTGCCTTTTGAGGCTTCCCTTGCGATGACACTCGTTGTTTGCGTGGCTCTGAGCACAAGCGCGCAGGCGCTGTTTGCGCTGGATTGCATACGAGGCTCCGAGCGGTACTCCTTGCTACCGTTGCGGGGCTGGCGCGTGCTGCTGGCTAAACACGCGGCATACGCGGCGATCGCATTGCCGTTGACGCTGCCGCTGCATCCCGCGGCGGCCATCGCTGCTCTTTTGACCGCGCTGGCTATCGGCAACCACGTTTCGGTGATGACGCCCCGCGCGCATGTGAAGTGGAGCATAACGGCGGGATCGTTTGAATTGGGTTTAGTGCAGGTGGGCGTGATGGTGGGGGCGGGTCTGTATGCGGCACGGGAGACTGCGTGGGTGATTGTGCCTTGCGCGGTATTGTACGCGGGGTCGACGGCTTTTTACGGCTGGGTGTTGGAGCGGAGGCCGCTTGGACGGTAGGGATCGGCGTCGGGTCGCCCGCTGCGACCATCCGGATTAGTGGAGATTTGTGACATCCACTCGAAATGACAGCTAGTTTACGCAGATCATGCTGGTGCGTTTTCGAGAACAGAGAAAGGTCAACCGCCACCGGAAAACCCGACGGAACGGGCACTACGATTACATTTATGTAATTATAAATAATAGACTTATACGTCAGATTAGAAAAAGTGCGCGCGCTCCGGGCATCGTTCACAGATTTCAAATTTTTTTATTTGGTTTATTTTCAACACATTGAAAATTTGACTGGGCAAAAAGCTTGGTATCGCAGGGTACCATTAGATTGAGGGGGGGTCATCGAACCACCCGCAATCTGGGGAGCACATGGATACGATTATCGTAATCATCATTCCCGGACTGTAACGTAGTACAAACAAACCACTTGCGCATACAGTCGCAAGACAAACGTAAGACACAAATCAGGTGTTGCACTCAGTCATAAGTCTGGTATGATTCCTAGGGGTACTCCTGCCGAGGAGTACTCCTAGGATCGCCAGCCTCGCGCCCTCCTTACGCTAGTTTTTCCGTTGAAAGGAATAGGTGTGCGAGTAGGTTTGGCCATTGCGCTCGTTTTCGTTTCGGCATGCGGCAGTTCCCCGAGGAATGCTACTGCCGATGCGGACGCACATTGGAAGAACACTCCCTTTACCGAGTTCAAAAGGGCGGGCACCGATGCGTTTCAGCGTGGCGACTACAAAGCGGCCTCGATGCATTTTGCCTCGGGCGCACGCGCGGCCGAGGCTGCGGGAGATCAAATCGCGACCGCCCGATTCCTGTCTAATCAAGGCGCGGCGCTTTTCACGGCGACCGACAATAGGGCCGCCGTGCCGGCGCTGGTCGCGGCTCGCACCGCCGCGCACTCCGCCGGGGATCTGGCGACACTGCAGATTGTCGAAGGCAATCTAGCCAGCCTCTACAGCATGACCGGTGCGCAAGAGGACGCATACGTGGCCGCCGCTCGCGGCGCGGCGATTCATCCGCCCAATCAATCGCCGGAGATCCGCGCAACGGCGTTGTTGAGTTTCGGGCGGAGCATCAGCCGTTTCCGAGGTGTGCGCGAGGCATCTGAGCTGTTTAGCGAAGCTCTTGCGCTGGCGGCCGGGCGTGGCGCGACATCGCTGGAGGCTGACGCGCTGGAGATTTGGGGGTTCGAGTGGATGAGATCGGGTGATCTGGAGGCCGCCGAAGAATTGTTGGCGAGAGCCTGGGTCACCCGGAGCCGGATCGGCGATCGACGCCTTCCTCTCACGGAAGGCAAGCTGGCCAGCCTGTTCCGAAAACGCGGAAACATCGCGGAGGCGCGGTTCTGGCACGGGCGCGTACAAGCGGCGATCGACGCGGGAGCACGCCTGCCGTTCATCGATTGGGCGCACCTGTTCGAAAAAGCGATGCTGGAGGAAGCGGCGGGAAATCAACCGGCGGCAATCGAGCACTTTCGCCGGGCGCTTGAGATGGCGCGTTTGTGGCGTGAGCGCATCGCTCCTGCCGACCGGCTGCGGCTAAGCTCCGAATCGAGCGTGAACGAGTTGTTCGACGGATATTTGCGAGTCGCGGCCCGCGCCTGGCGCAAGTCGCGGGACCAAGGCTTGGCGGCCGAAATGTTCGCGGCGCTCCAGCAACATCGCGCCTGGAGCGCACAGAAGGCCGGTACGACACAGGGGAGCGAAACGCTGCATTCGATGGCACGGCGGTTGGAAGGCGAATGGCTGGCCGGCAATCATGAGGCACGCTTCAAACTCGCGGTGCTTCGAACCGAAATCGCCGAACGGCAATCGGCTGGCGAGCGGCCGGTGACGCGGCCGGAAGTCGAGTGGAAGCAGCCTGCCGAGGGAACAGCGGTGATCTCATTCTGGCTGCACGAGGAGGGTTCGCTTGTATGGCTGTGGACGGCGCGAGGGCTGGAAACGGCGAGGATCGCCCCGCGCGGCGCGGTTCTTGAAAGCGCCGAAGCGTTCCGGACGGCGGTCGCGAAGGGAGAGGAGCCCGATGCCGCGGTCTTCTTGAAACGCTTGTTCGGAGGCTTATCATCGACAGCGCTGAGGCATAAGCGTTGGGAAATCGTCGCGGACGAGAATCTGGCCATTGTGCCGTTTGCGGCGTTGCGCCACAAACCGGATCGCTATCTGGTGGAAGATATCGAAGTTCGCTTTGTTCCGAACGCGCTGTCGATCGACTCCCAGCCGCGCAGCAGCGGAAAATTCCTGGCGATCGCCGATCCTATTTTCAACACCGCCGATGAACGGCGAGGCCGCGCCGCTGGGCAGACCGTACAGGCGTCCCATTGGGCGTTTTCGATGTCGCGGCTTCCAGCAACGCGTGCGGAGGCGGAAAAGGCGAGCGAGGTTTGGCGGCGTGCGGGCTTTCGCTCGACGATTCTGAGCGGAATGGAAAGTTCGGAGGAATCGGTGCTACGGAGCATCGAATCCATCAAGCCGGCGGTAATTCATCTAGCCACGCACACGGCCGCACCGGCTGGGGAGGAGCAGAGGCCGCGGCTGGTTCTTTCCTTACGCGCCGACGGCTCGCCGGGCCTGTTGACGCCCGAAGACATCGCGGCTCTCGATTGCTCGGCCCACGTCGTGGTGATGAGCGCTTGCCAGTCAAGCGGCGCAGCGACCGTCCGCGGAGCGGGCATACTCGGCCTGACCCGCGCCTGGCTAACGGCCGGCGCGGGCCAGGTGGTCTCAACCCTCTGGCCGGTCGGCGACGACACGGCAGCATTCTACTCCGTATTCCACGCGGCGCTGGCGGCCAGCGATTCGTTGGATGCCGCTCGCGCACTGCACGAAACGCAGTTGTTCTTCCTGCGGCAGCAAGGCCATCGAGCCAAGCCGCGATACTGGGCGGCGCACACGCTGCTGGCAAGAAGGTAGTCATCCGTCATGATCACGTTTCCCGAAGAGACATCGCCACAGCTAGAACCGGAGCACCTCCGCGATTCCGGCACGAACGAACGGTTGTCGCGGCTGGTGGCCAGCGTGCAGGCAGTCAGGAAGCGATGGAAGAAC
>VFZQ01000346.1 GCA_016871135.1 Acidobacteriota bacterium
TCGCGGCCGTCCCAGGTATGAATGCGGTAGTGATGCGCGCCCGGGTGACTGGGGTCCTTGGCGAGGATCTGCTGGATGAGCAATTCCGCACCAACGCGGTTGTCCATCGACTCCAGCGCGAGGAACGCCTTCGCTTCAATATCGTCCGGATACTTCATGACAAGGCGCTCCATAATGTGTTTCGACTTTATTACGGTCGGACCTTTCGCCGACGGCGGGAAGCATTGCAGCCTCGGCAGCGTCGATGTAAAAGCGTTCGCGTTCGCTGACCGACGCCTTGCGTTTCACCGCCTCTTTCAGAAATTCTTTGGAGCGATCGCCTTGCGCGGCGCGGTGCAGTCCCCACCATGCCATGGCGTTATCGGGTTCGAGCTTGAGACACCAGCGGAATGCGCGCTCGGACTCGTAATACCAAAACGAGTGCAGCAGTGCGATGCCCTGGTTAAACCACTTTTGCGTCTCCGCGTGTTTATGCGAAATCGGGAAACTCGCCTTACCGGCGCCTTCGAACTCCCACGGCTTCTGACGGGGCCCTTCGTTAAGGCCTTCACCAACATGCGAGTGACCTTGTTTGTACTTGTCGAGCTTCTCGGATTGTCCGTAGGCAGCCGCGGTCAGAAGAAGGATGGCAAAGCGCATATCCTCTATGAGAACATTTCGCGGGGCTTGGAAGTAACAGCTCGATTGAAGAACTGAACGATCGGCGTCATGGCCTTTAGGCGTTTGACGATTTCCGTCTGCAACCTTGGCGTCGCGGCAAGGGCGAGGTCCATGCGTGTGTCGTAGTAATACCAGGCTTTACGCTTGATCCACTCAATGGCGGGATCGTCTGGCGAAAAGCCCTTCGGGGGACGCGAGAGCGCATCGCCTTGGAGTGGACCGACGAGTTTCGATACGGCCTTGTCGTTGGCCAGCTTTTCGAACTCCTTATGATTCGCCGAGATGAAATTCCGAATCTGCAACAACTCGACCGGGCCGGGCATATACACGCCCGCCGCGATTTCGATCTGATCGGCGCCGACCGAAAAATAGTAGCCGGCCTGCGCGTGTTTGTCCGCGCCGTGTTTGTGCAGATTCGCGCCGAGGTGAGTCTTGTACGGCCTCTTGTCGTTGGAGAAACGCGTGTCGCGGTAGATGCGGTAGAGCGCCTTCGACGGCTCGGTGAGATGATCGGGTGCAAACGCGGCAATGTCTGCGTTAATCGCTTCGACCAGGGCGATCATCGGGATCTTCACATATTCCTCGAAGACGTCCTTGCGCGCATTGAACCACTCGCGGTCATTGTTCTTCTTGAGTCCCTTGAGGAAGTCGAGACCCTGTTTAGAGAAGCCGGGAAAACGAGAGGGCATATTGGCATTATGCGTCACGTTGGCGCCGAGGTATGGCGACCCGCTGATCTGGCTGCTGGCCTTAGCGGTTCTTCGATTGGCCGCCAGTAATCCTCGCTCACAATTCCCGGAGCCGCGCCGGTGGAAGACCGGCGAGTATACCTTCAACCACACGCGAGCGATTCCCCGTCCGGGCGTTCGATAGCGTTATGACGCCACGGCCGCGGCGATCGGAGCTTGGTCGGCTTCTTCAACGATGCGGCCATCGAACAGACGGATACTGCGCTCGGCGCAACGGGCGAAGCGCGGATCGTGCGTCACCATGCAGATCGTCGAGCCCGACTGATGCAATTCTTCGAGCAGACTCATCACGGCCTCGCCGTTTTGCGAGTCGAGGTTGCCGGTCGGCTCGTCGGCTAGCAGAATCGACGGGCTTCCGCCGAGTGCTCGCGCGACAGCGACGCGCTGTTGTTGACCGCCGGACAACTGCGATGGATAGTGCTTCTGCCGGTGCGACATGCCGACTCGTTCGAGCGCTTCATGCACGGCCTTCTTGCGTTCCGAAGCCGGCATGTTGCGATACGTCAACGGCAGCTCGACGTTTTCATACACGGTCAGGTCGCCGATGAGATTGAACGCCTGAAAGATGAAGCCGATCTCGCGGTTGCGAATGCGCGCTCGTTCGCCGGCCTTGAGCGACGACACCGGCTGTCCGCGCAAAGTGAATTCGCCGCCCGAGGGCGAATCGAGCAACCCGAGGATCGCCAGCAGCGTCGACTTGCCGCAGCCGGATGGGCCTGAAATCGAGACATACTCGCCTCGCTTGATCTCCATGTGAATGTCGATGAGCGCGTGCGTCTCGACTTCATCGGTCTGGAAGACCTTCTTTACGTTGGGGAGGCGGATGATCTCGTCTTGCATGTGGCTTACTCCTGTTGCAGTAGTTCGACTAAATACGCTTGTGCTTCTTTGGTGCGCCAGTCGCTCAGCCGACGAACCAATTCCTTCTTCACGGCCGGATCCTTTTCGGCGCGTGCAAGCTCGATTAGCGGTGCGACCTTCAAATGATCCGTAAGGATGTTCGCCAATCGCAGGCGCAAGGCAGGATCGGTCTCGGAGCGAAACATTTCCTTCAAATCTTCGACGCCGCCGGTATTGGCAAGATGATGCAGCGCCTCTCGTTTCAGATCCGCGTCGGTTTCCGATTTGGCGATTTGCAGGAGCTGCGCTTTGTCCCGGCCGCGCGCCATGCCCTGGAGCGCCATACGTTTGACCGCGGCGTCGGAGGACGATTTGTAGATTTCACCGAGGGCCAAACGGCCTTCGGGCGTGCTCATCGCGCCGAGGTAGTCGATCGCGGTGAGCTGCAGATCCGGATTCGAGCCGCCGCGTGCGTACTGTGTGACGATTTCCCGCGCCTTGGCGTTCTTGCTTTGGGCGAGCACGTAAAGAGCGCGCTGCTTCATGCGCGGCGGATTCTTGGCCGAGCTCAACACCTTTTCGATCAACGGGACGGCCGACTCGGGATCGTTCTGCACGAGGCCGTTAAGCGCTAGCAGTTTCAGTTCTTCATCTTCGGCCGATACCGCGCCCGCGCCTTGCCGGATTTCAACCGCAAGCGCGCGGGCGTCGTTCGCCCAGCGGCTCTGTGGATAACCCGATTCGAGATCGGTCAAGGCCTGAACGGCCTCGCTGTTCTTGCCGAGGCGGCGGAGCGCGTAGGCCTTCCAGTAGAGAGCGCCGTCGGCGCGCGGAGACTTTTCTTTGATCACGGCATCGAAATTTTCGACCGCCCTTTCGTACTGGCGTTCGTCGATGCGGCGAATGCCGGAGCGGTAGGCCTCCGCGCCGCGGGCGGCTCTTGCCTGAAAGTTCACGCCCATTCCCGGGGCCGCCGCCAACGGGTGGGTTGGAGCAAGGGCCGGAAGTGGTGTGGGTTGCGCGAAGAGAGGGGCGGCCGCCACAAGCATCGTCATTACGGTACGAGTACTAATACGAATCTGTTCCAAAAAAGTCACAGAGATCCTTCCTTTGCCGCCCTGACGCGCAGGGCGAAGAGTACACCTTTTTTCTCGATACGCTGGCGAAGTTCCGGAGAGCCAGTTGGCGCGTGCGCAACTTCGACAAGCACTTCTTCTAAATCCTCAAGCAGTTGTTCGCTTTCTACTTCCCCCGCTGCGTGCGCCGATTGGCGAAAGAGGCGGTTGTCGGCCAGCAGATCGTCGACGGTGTCTATGGACGCGGCATCGTCGTTGACGATTTCAGTGAGCGCGATACGGGTCGACTCAAAGTGAGAATCGAGCGCGGCTTCGAGAACACGGCTGCGAACATCCTCCATCGCAACTGGTTCGGTTGAGGGCTTCGGTTGTAACATTGCGGCAAATAACGCCGCGGCCGCGATTGCACCAGCCCAAGCCCAGCCGATTCGGCCAGCTCGTTTCGCTTCCACTACTCGGACATTGGCCCAGATTCTCGCGCCGTAGGAAGCATCGCGATCGGGAACTGGCGCCGCGTCCATAGAGTTGAGCAGGCGCTGCAATTGTTGAAAGCGCGCGCGGCATTCGGCGCACTCTTCGACATGGGCCCGCGGCGACTCGCCGTAGTAGATCAGCACCAGATCTTCGTCGGTCAAATGATGCATAACAAGAAGACTCCCACCCATGGTCCGAGTACGCGTCGAAGCTTGGCGACCGCGCGGAAGACCGATTGTTTTGTCGCGTTCTCGCTCAGGCCGAGTTCGCGCGCGATGGCCTCGATTGACAGGCCCTCGTAGTGGCGCAGCGCGAAGGCCGTGCGCTCTTGCAACGAGAGTTGATTCATGGCCGTTTCGATGACATCGCCGATACGGCGGCTTTCGGCCAGACGAGCAGGGCCGGGCGCGGCGTCGGTTTTGTCGATGTGTTCGTCGGTGGCGACCCACCGCTTGCGTTTGCGTAATGTATCGAGCGCAAGATTAGCGGCGATGGTCGAGATCCAGGTAGCGAAACTGGCCCGGGACTCGTAGCGATGAATCTGTCGAAAGGCACGTAAAAAAGTCTCCTGAACCACTTCGTCGGCGTCCGCTTCGCTTCCGGTTATGCGAAACGCGAGGCGAAAGACACTCCGACTGTGGCGTTCGACTAGAAGCGCGAACGCGTCCCGGTCACCGGTTATCACCCGGCCGATGGCGGCCAGGTCGGTCTCTTCCATTCCCCTATTTAGACTTGTCACTGCCATTCCGGTTAGCCTGATTAGAATGACTGTTTTCGAAAGCCTGCGCGGCGTGCATGGCTTGACACTGCTGGAGGGCGAGCGCGCCGCGTTGCGTCATCATACGAGGTTTGGGCTGGGAGGGCCGTGTTTATTGCTCGCCGACGCGTCTTCCGAGAGTGCGTTTGTGGAGGCGTACCGGCTACTGGTATCTTCCACACTGCTTTGGACTTCGATCGGACGAGGGACAAATCTGGTTGTTTCCGATCGAGGATATGACGGCGCGATCCTTCGGTATAGTGCGGCGTCGATGACGGCCGATAGTTTGACGATCAATGTCGATGCAGGAGCCGAACTGAACGATTTCATCGACTACGCCAACGACCGCAGCTTGGCCGGGCTGGAAGCGATGGCGGGCGTACCTGGCTGGGTGGGCGCGGCGATCTACGGGAACGCTGGCGCCTATGGACAGTCGATCCAACAGCGCTTGCTCTCGGCGCGATTTTTCGATGGTTTCGCGGTCCGCGAGTTCTCAAATGAAGAGTGCGGGTTTCGATACCGGCACTCGATTTTCAAGGAGCAAAAGTCGAGGCAGATCCTGTCGGCGCGATTCGGCTTCTCGGCAGGCGATGCGGCGGCACTGCGCGAGCGGTCACGGTCGATCCGCGCGACGCGCGATGCAAAGTTCCCGCCTTCGATGAAATGCGCGGGCTCAATCTTCAAGAACTTGCTCGTGCGCGATTTACCGGAAGGGATTGTGCCGTCCGAAAAAGTCATCGAAGGCAAAGTGCCCGCGGGTTGGTTCTTGGAGCAAGTGGGCGCGCGCGGATTCGCGATCGGAGGGATTCGCGTGGCCGATTATCACGGAAATCTGATCTACAACTCGGGCGCGGGCACGGCGGCGGAACTTGTTGAGTTGCTTGATGAGCTGAAGCGGCGGGTTCGGGACCGGTTTGCGATTGTGTTGGAGGAGGAGGTGCAGTTCTTGGGGTTTGACAGGATCATTTGACCGGTATGCTCTTGACTTCGGCGCTTTTTACCGGCTCTTCGGACCCGGACTGCCACTCGCCAAACGCATTCACGTAGAAATTCAGAATGCGGATTGCGTTGTCCTCGGCTGCGATGCGGGTGCGGTAGTGAGTCCGAACTGAATATGTGACTTTGACAGGATAGACAATCGTTTCGAGCTTGCCGTTGCCAGAGTCCCGCGACGGGCTCCACTTACGCGATTCCCCAACTTGAAGCGCGGCGATGTCGACGGTGACCGCGCCGTCGAAGCCTCTTTCGGCTGGCTTTTCTCCCTTGCTGCAACGCACCAGATGCTTCAGAAGCTCAGGATCAGGACGGGCGCCGTTCTTCACGGCGGGTTGCACTACCGGGCACGAAAGAATTGGCCGGGGCTGGGCGAACGCAGGTAAGGCCGTCATTGCCAAAGCTGAGAGGAAAACGTTCCTTGCGATCATGATCGATTGGCTTAACAAAAGGCGTTATAATCCCGTTTGTGCAATATAGGTTCGGCGCTTGGGATCCGGCGTCACAAAATGCACGCTGTTAGATATGAGTAACGATCCCCCGGCAGAGCCGGGGCCTTCGTTCGTGAGCCGCTCAAAGCGGCTGGTTGGGGTCGCTGGCGCGGCCCCGTGGTTTAGCACCACCTCAAAGGTGGCGCATCAGTAGTCCAG
>VFZQ01000347.1 GCA_016871135.1 Acidobacteriota bacterium
TGAACTCGCGGTTGAACTTTCTTCGTGACACGGACATGACTCAAATTCTCCTTTGGGAATTTTTGTGTGTCTAGACTCGTGTCTCAGATTTGGGGACAACTCCACATCGTAGCGCTATGATGAGGATCATGCGACTGGCATTACTCCCGGTGATCTTCGCCCTCGGCCTCACTGCCGCCAACTGGCCTCAATGGCGCGGCCCTTCCCTCGACGGCGTCAGCGACGAAAAAGGCCTTCCGACCAAATGGACCACCGACGACAACGTCACGTGGAAAGTAGCGCTTCCAGGCCGCAGCGGCGCCACCCCCATCATCTGGGGCGAGCACATATTCTTGAATGTCGCCGACGGCGACGACCTCTACCTTTGGGCCGTCGACCGCAAGGCAGGCGGAGTGCTTTGGAAGAAGAAAATCGCCAGCGGTAATTTCAAGATCAACAAACAGAACATGTCGTCTCCATCGCCGGTCACCGACGGCAAGACCGTCTTCAATATGACAGGCACCGGCATCTTCAAAGCCTTCGACTTCTCGGGTAACGAACTCTGGTCGCGCGATATTCAGAAGGACTACGGCGCCTTCGGACTCAACTGGGGCTACGCCTCCTCGCCTTTGCTGTGGAACAACACGCTCTACGTGCAAGTCCTGCACGGCATGAAAACCGACGATCCCTCCTACCTCCTCAAGATCGATCCGAAAAGCGGGAAGACGATCGTCAAAGTCGAACGCCCCACCGACGCGATTGTCGAATCGCCCGACAGCTACACCACGCCCGCCATTTGGACCTCCGGCAAACAGAGCGAGATCATCATCAGCGGCGGGGACGTCGTCACAGGACATGATCCCGCCACGCTGAAAGAACTCTGGCGCGCCAACATTCTCAATCCGCAAAACAATCCGATGAATCGAATCATCGCCTCGCCGGTCGTGCGCGACGGCCTTATCTACGCGCCCACCCGCGTGCGCCCGCTTTCGGCATTACGGCCAGGCGGCAAGGGCGATGTTTCGAAGTCGCATCTCGTTTGGCAAAACCCCAACGGGCCCGACGTGCCTACGCCCGTTACGGACGGCAAGTATCTCTACATCACCAACGATCGCGGCATCGTCTGGTGCCTCGACGCCAAGACCGGCGCCGAAGTATACGGCGGCAAACGCATCAAAGCGGCGATTTATAGCTCCTCGCCCGTGCTCGCCGACGGCAAACTTTATGTGACCAACGAAGACGGTCTCGTCACCGTCGTAAAGGCGGGCCCGCAGTTCGAAGTGCTCGCCGAAAACGACATGAAGGACTACACGCTCAGCTCGCCCGCCGTTAGCGACGGCCAACTCTTCATCCGCACGGCCGGCTATCTCTACTGCATCGGCAAGCGCGCGGCAAAGTGAGCACTCGAAGCCTAGAAGATGTCGCCAAACTCGCCGGTGTTTCGACGGCGACGGTCTCACGCGTACTAAATGGCGTCGGCAAAGTCACACCACGCACGCAGGCGATTGTGCGCAAAGCCGCGGCGGAATTAAAGTACTCGCCCAACATGCACGCGCGCGCTCTTGCCGGAGGCGCCGCGAAGAGCATCGGTCTGGTTGTGTCGAATCTTTCCAATCCGTTCTTCCTCGACGTCTTCCACGCGCTTGAACACGAAGCCCGCCACGATGGCTACGAACTCCTTGTCGCCAACACCGACTACGATCCGGAACGCCTCGTCGCGAACGTGCAATTGATGCTCGGCCGCCGCGTCTCCGGTCTCGCGCTCGTTGTCTCCGAGATCGCTCCCAATCTGCTTTCCGAACTATCGGAGCGCAAGATTCGGACCGTGGTCTACGATGTCGGCGCGCCGATGCCGTACATCTTCAATGTCAAGACGCACTACTGGCGCGCGACACAGCGAGTCGTCGAATACCTCTTCAACATGGGCCACCGCCGCATGGCCTTTATCGGTCATCACTCCGCGCTTGGACCGCTCGGAGAACGAAACCGTGCATTCCTGGACGCAATCGATCAACATCGTGGTCTCGTCGAGCATCGCATCGTCGCCGCCGACGACAGCCTCGATGGCGGCCGCGAAGCGGTTCGCGAACTCTTCGCAGGCGGCATGCGCCCAACCGCCATCGTGTGCGTCAACGACTTCTTGGCCGTCGGCGTCCTTCGTGAACTGCGCGAAATGAATCTACGCGTCCCTACCGACGTTTCTGTTACCGGATTCGATAACATCAGGCTCTCGGAAATGCTCTCGCCTTCGCTAACGACCGTGCACATCTCCTCCAACGTCCTCGGCCGCAAGATATTTCACATGCTAACCGACAAAGACGAGCCGCAGCGCGAATTCGTAATCGATCCCGAACTCGTGCTCCGCGAATCGACCGGCCCTAGCCCTTCGGCTTAAAGTAAAACACCATCGCCGCGCCCGCCGCCACAACCACATAGCCCACGTACAGCAGCGGATTCGGCTTCTCCTTCGGCGGGTGCATCGCCATCGTCATCAACACATTGATCAACGGCGCGCCGCCAAACACGATCGGCATCACATAGTTCGGAACGCCGCCGTTGCGAAATGCCCAGATGATGCAGATCGCACCCAATGCGCCCAGCGCACCGCCGCCCGTTGCGAACCAAACGCCGCGTGAATCGAACGAGCCCAGCCCACCCGATGTTTGCAGCGTAATCACAGGGACCAGCACACCTAGCAAGAAGTACGCGCCGCCGACGCACAACAACGCGCGCAGCGGATTGCCCAGCTTGATCTGGCCCTCATGCAGAATGGGGCCGTAGATCCCCCAGAACAGCATCGCGCCGATGGCGAATAGCAACCAGAGCATGGTCTTCTTTTTCTCCTTCGAGTTGGTGGCGGTAATCGTGGCCATGGGAACCGACTATTGTACTCGGGTTAGAACTGCAAGCGCAGCCCGAGTTGAATTTGCCGCGACGACGTAATCGTCGATCGCACCAGGCCGAAACTCCCGATTGGGCCTGTCGTCGCCGAGATCGCCAGTATGTTCGGCGGCCCAAAGTTCGCACGGTTGAACAAATTGAACGACTCCGCCCGGAACTGCAGACGCGCTTGTTCGTTCCACTTCGGAAACGCGAAGGCCTTGTACACCGCCAGGTCCGCCGTGCGTAAATTCGGACCGATAAACGTTCCTCGGCCCAGGTTCCCAAGCTGCCCGGCGGGCGCCAGCACAAACGCCGCCGGATTAAACCATTGCGTGGGCGAGCCGATCACCGCCGAATCATGCGTGAAGCCTTGCGCCATGCTCGGCCGGTCGACGCCAATGCCCGGCCCCAACGACGGCGCCCACGCCGATCTTGACCGGTTGCCGCTCACAAATGCCGTCAACGGCCCTCCACTTCGAACGTTCGTGATCGCCGCCAGTTGCCACCCGCCAAGCACCACGTGATTGCGAAGAACCGGCAAGTCCCAAACGAAATTCACCAGCCAGTTGTGCTTGGCGTGATAGTCGGCCAAACCCTTGTTGTAGTTGAAGCCCGGGAATTCCGGCATCGCCGAAGTCGTTCCGTTCGTGGCGTCGGAAAAGAACGTCGACGCCTGCGTCGTATCGATATTGCGCGAGAAGGTGTATGAGCTCTGAAACTGCACGCCGTGAGCGAAACGCTTGCGAATTTCGAGGATGCCCGCGTGATACCACGAGTTTCCATCACTCGACTTCAACTCAATCGTCGCGAAGTTTGGATTGCGCCGCGGCGCTCCCGCCGGAAACACCAACGTCCCATCCGGCTGCCGAACCGGCTCGACGATATTCACGTCGTTTGATCGCCAAAGATGAATACCGCGCGACCCCGCATAACCAAGCGTCACCACGAACTGCGCGGGCAACTGCTGCTGCACGCTCAAGTTCCACGTCTGCATGTACGGGCTCTTGATATTCCATTCGACAGGCCGAATCGTATTACCGACGCCTCGCTCAAACGGTGGATTCGGAAACGTCGGATTCGCGATGCTGAACCGCGGTGTGAACGGCGGATTCGTCACGGTCACAATCAGGTTCTGCTGATTGTTCGTGTTGAAGATCAATGCATACCCGCCACGTAGCGCCGACTTGCCATTGCCGAACACATCCCACGCGAACCCAAGCCGAGGCGAAAAATTCTTCTTCGTCGGATTCCGGTAGAGCTGGCCGACCTTCGGCGCAGCGTCGGTGAACAGATTCAATAGCGCTGAATCGCGGCCGTAGATATCGACCGGCATCGTCGAAAACTCGTACCGCAGGCCCGGATTGATAGTCAGCCGCCGGCTAACGCGCCACGAATCCTGCAGGTAGAAACCGAACAACGTGAAGCGCCAGTAGCGGTCGAATTGCGCCGCCGGCGACAAGCCGAGAAACCGCGCCGGCGTGTTCGTCAGGAACGACCGCACGTCGTTGAACGTGAAGGTGCCAAGCGAAAACGTCGGATTCACCATGTTGTCGCGATACCGTTCGGCCAGCATGCCGGCCTTGAGCAAATGCTTGCCGCGTGTCAATGAAATCGAGGGTTCGACATTGAACACATTCTGCGTCAGCCGCAGGTTCGCCGAACTCTGCGTGCCGAATCGCGGCATACCGCCAATGTCGATATTGCCGACCATTCCGCGCCCCGCGACAAACGCCGGCAGCGGATTCGCCGTGTTCGCAAAGACGTTTTGAAACGTCGTCGTGCGGCTGAACGATCCCCGTACCTGCAGCAACGTCGTCGGCGACAGCACATGATTGTACTCAGTCGTCAGGAACTGATTCTTCGAAAAGAATTGCCGCGGGAACTGAGGGAAATCAGTGGGTAGATTCTGCAACGCGTCGTCGAAGGTATACCGCGCGAAGAACTGTCCCGCGTTGCCGATCTTGCGGTCGTACCGGCCTTGCAAGAAGTGCTGGTCCACGGTCTGCGAAAAGCCGAATGCGTAATCGGCCAATCCACCCGGCCGCGCCGCGCCATTAGCCCTTGGAATCTCATTCAAAAACGGCGCGACCACCGGGCTCACCGTCACCGGCGTCTGCCCCGGAAGGATTCCGCGCCGCGCGTTATCGTCCGGCACCTGCGAAACAATCGTGCGGCCCAGCCGGTCGCGCAGCCCTTCGTACGTCACGAAGAAGAATGACTTGTCGTGCCGAATCGGCCCGCCGAGACTCGCACCGAACTGATTGCGCTTGAACTCCGGCCGCTTCGCCGGATCGAAAAAATTCCGCGCGTCGAAGTTGTCGTTGCGATGAAAGTGATACAAACTGCCATGCAATTCGTTCGTGCCGGACTTCGTGATCGCGTTGATCTGGCCTCCCGAATTGCGCCCGAATTCCGCTGAGTAGTTGTTGACCTCAACCCGAAATTCGCGAATCGCCTCCACGCCGAGCACGGTGCCTGCCGCCGACCCAGCTGGCCCATTCGTGAAATCGTTCTGCGGCGTGCCGTCGAGCAAATACACATTCGCCCGCGGGTCTTGCCCGTTGATACTCATCCCGAGCCCGTGCGCGACCACCGACCCGCCATCGCGGTGCGGATACGCCACCACGCCCGGCTGCAATAGCGCAAGGTCCGTGTAGTTGCGGCCGTTGAGCGGCAACTCGCGCATCGCCTTCTCACTGACGAGATACCCCAACTCCGCGGTCGCCGTGTTCACGCCCGCTGCCGAATCGGTCACGGTCATCTCTTGATCGACCGCGCCTACCTCCATACGCAGGTCGAGCGCCAGCGTTTCATGCACCGTCAAAGCCACGCCCTTGCGCACCAGCGTCCGGAACCCTGAGGCCTTAGCCCGCACCTCGACTTCGCCCGACGGCAGCGCCGGCGCCGCGTAGATACCATCTCGATTCGTCAACGCCTTACGAGCCAGTCCGGTCGCGGTTTGACTGACCGTAATCTCGGCGCCTTCTATAACGCCGCCGGATGCATCGCGCACCGTACCCGTCAAAGTCGCGGACGTCTGCGCCATCACGGAACAGGAAAGAAGAACAAACGAAAGTTTCAACAAGCAATGCTACTCGATTCTCTTCACGTTACCAGAAGGACGCCGGAAATGCCCGCTTTGTAACGTAAACTGGAGCGATGCGTCTCGTTTTCTGAGTGGCCGCGTTCAGTGTTTGCAGGCCGTCGGCGGCCGCCAACTGGCCCCAATGGCGCGGGCCCGGCTCCAACGGCATCTCCGCGGAAACCAAGCTTGCCGAAGAGTGGTCTCCCACCACGGCTGTCCAAATTAGCGCGGAGTGAGCG
>VFZQ01000348.1 GCA_016871135.1 Acidobacteriota bacterium
CAACCCGCAAGCTGCAAAACGCAGAATCCAGCGTCTTCAGAAGGAATTTCGCGCCCTCGGCTACTTGGTTGACCTGACTCCTATTACTACTGCTCCCGAGGCATCTCGTGCATGACTTTCAACGGAGCGCCGCTGAGCCCGGGGCCGGCGAGTCCGAATGTGAAGATCGGCTACCTGCCTGCGTGGCGGGCTTTGCCCGGTGGCGCGGGGGCGGCTCTCCAATCCTTTAACGCGGCCGCTGATGCGACGATGAAGTCGTTGGAGTCGGCGACGAAGTCGGCGTCGGGAACGCCGGGTGCGCCAGCCGCGTTGGCGGCCGAGACGGGGGGCAAATCGGCTCTGGCGGGCGCCGCGGCGGGATTGGTCGGCGGGCTTGCCGCGACCGGCGCCGACGTCCACAACTGCCCCATGACCACGCCGCCGGTGCCGATTCCGCATGGGCCGGGGCTGGTGATCGATGGCTCGGCGACGGTGAAGATCAACTTTCTGCCTGCCTCACGGCAGGGCGATACTGTCATGGAACCGATAGGCGGGCCGGACAAGATTGCGATGGGTTTTCCGCAAGTGAAAATTGGCGGATAGATAACGGTTTCTTTCGGCATTTCCCGCTTGTATAATTGACACCATGCCCCCCGCCGCACGTTTATCAGATTCAACCGCCCACGGAACCCCGTTGGCGCCGGGACCGCCGAGCCCTAACGTCATGATTGGAAACCTTCCGGCGTGGCTTGCGCTACCAACCGGAGCGGGCGCGGCGTTGCAGGCGGCAAATGCCGCGGCGGACGCGACGATGAAGACGTTGGAGTCGGCAACGAAGGCGGCCTCTGGAACTCCCGGCGCGCCGGCGGCGATCGCCGCCGAAACTGCGGGCAAAGCGGCGCTGACGGCTGCCGCCAACGCAGCGGCCGGCGCGATGGCCTCTACCGGCGCCAGCATGCACATGTGCCCGATACCGACACCCCCGATTCCGGTACCGCACGGGCCGGGTTATGTAATCGACGGATCGAAAACGGTGATGATCAATAACCTGCCGGCGTCGCGCATGGGAGACACAGTCATGGAGATCCTCGGCGGACCGGACAAGATCGTCATGGGCGAAATGACGGTCCTCATCGGAGGCTAAGCAAAGATTTGGCCTTGACGGCCATGGCTTTTGCGCGTACTGTTGAAACGAACGTTTTATTGAATCGATCGTTTCAACATGCCCACCGACACCAAAGAACGCATTCTCGACTCCGCCGAACTCCTGTTCTCCTCTCAAGGTATTGCAAATACGTCACTTCGTAGCCTGACCGAACACGCCCAGGTGAATCTGGCGGCGGTCAACTACCACTTCCAGTCCAAGGACGCACTGGTGCAAGCGGTGCTGTTCCGGAGAGTCAATCCCATCAATCAGCGGCGTATGGAGTTGCTGACCGCGCTCGGGCAGCCCTCGATTGGACAGATTCTCGACGCGTTCTATCGTCCGGCGGTGGAGGCGGTCTTGGCCGGGCCGGAGGGCCGGGCGGTGGCCCGATTGATCGGCCGGCTCTACAGCGAACCTGGAGATTTGCTCGCTGGGCAGGTGCGGGCGCTGATGGCCGATACGTTTCGAACGTTTGCCGAGTCGATCCAACGCGCCCTGCCGGGCGTGCCGCAAGCCACGATTATTTGGCGGCTCCACTTTTGTATCGGAATCATGGCGCACACTTTTGGCGCGATGGAGTTGATCGAGGGAATGGCGCGCGGGCGAATCGCCTACGACGATCCGGAAGCGATCCTGCGGCAGATGATTACATTCGCGTCGGCCGGGCTGCGCGCGGAAGGAGAGTCGACATGCGCGGCGTCGTAGTTTTGCTCGCGGTCTCGGTGGGCGCCGAGCCGGTGCCTTTGTCGTTGAAGAAGGCCGTGGAGATTGCGCTCGCGCCGGCCGGGAGCGCGCGGGTGCAACTGGCCCGCGAAGCGATCGCGCAGGCGAAGGCCCGGCAGTCGCAGGCGCGCGCGTCGTTGCTGCCGAGTGTCGATGGCGCGATGACCGGGCAGAATTTCACGCGGAACCTGAAGGCTTTTGGTATCGCATTTCCAGCCGTGCCCGGCTTCCGGCCGGCCGATGTCGTCGGCCCGATCACCAACTTCGATGTGCGCGCGCACGCCGCATTCACCGTCTTCGACTACGCGGCGTGGAAGCGGCTCGATACGGCGCGCACGGCGACCGCGGCGGCCGAGGCGGAGTCGGAAGCCGCGCGGAATGCGATTTCCGATCAAGTGGCGCGGGCCTATGTCGCCGCTCTGCGTGCGGGTGCGGCGCTGGAAGCGGCGCGCGCGAACATCGCGTTGGCGGAGTCGCTGCAGAAACTCGCGAGCGATCAGAAGGAGATCGGCACGGGCACCGGCATTGAAGTGGTACGCGCGGGCGTGGTGCTCGCGAATGAACGCCAGCGGCAGACGTTGATTGAAAACGAACACCGGCGCGCGATGTTGCAGTTGGCGCGCGGGTTGAACATCGGGCTCGACGCGGAGTTGCAGCTTACCGACTCGCTGGTGATGCCGGAGGCGAACACGCCGGCGCTCGCCGATGCACTGGCGGCGGCGCGGGAGAACCGGAAAGATCTCTCCGCGCAGACGCTGCGGGAGCGGGCGGCGCGGCGGAACTACGAAGCGGTGAAATGGGAGCGGCTGCCGTCGGTGCAGGCGTTCGGCGATTACGGCGCGATCGGCCTCGATGTGGAAAGCGCGCTGGCGACGCGGACCTACGGCGCGACGTTGCGCATTCCGATTTTCGACGGCGGAAGGCGCGATGCGCGGCGTGCTGAAGCCGCGATTCAGTTGCGCAGCGATCACATTCGCACAGAGGATTTGCGCAAGCAGGTCGAGCTCGATGTGCGGATCGCGCACGACACACTGACGGCGTCTTCGGCGCAAGTGACGGTTGCCGAGGAAGGGCTGCAACTGGCCACGCGCGAGCTGGAGCACGCGCGGCGCCGCTATGAAGCGGGCGTGACGGCGAGCATCGAATTGGTCGATGCGCAGACGCGGCTCGAACGCGCGCGGGACAATCGAATCCTCGCGCTCTATCAATACAATCAGGCCCGCATCGATCTGGCGTCGGCGATGGGCGCCATTCACAGGATCATCCAATGAAAAAACTCATTCCAGTTGTTGTTCTCGCGGGCGCGGCGCTGGCGGCGTATTTCTATCTGCGGCCGCCGGCGGCGGATCCGACGCGCATCCGGCTTTCGGGCAATCTCGAAGTGATCGAGATCAATATGGCGTTCAAGACGCCGGGCCGGGTGGTGGAGTTGCATGCCAAGGAAGGCGACGCCGTTACGCAGGGACAGGTGCTGGCGCGGCTGGAGACGCAGAGCTTGGAACTGCAGAAGACGCGCGATGAAGCCGGCGTGACGGCGGCGCAGTCGGCGTTGGCGCAGTTGCGGATCGATACGGACCGCACGCGCGAATCGTGGGAGCGCGAGATGTCGATGCGGCGCGCCGAGATCGCGCAGGCCGAGGCGCAGGTGCGGGATCTTCAAGCCGGTTCCCGTGCGCAGGAGGTGGCGCAGGCGCAGGCCGCGCTCGACGATGTCCGCGCGCAGTTGGAGCAGGCGCGCGCCGATGGCGATCGCGCGCAGCGGTTGTTCGCGAAAGAAGACATCTCACGGGCCGCTTATGATCAGGCGCAGACGCGTGTGAAGTCACTGTCGGCCGCCGTGCGGAGCGCCGAACAGCGGCTGGCATTGGTCAAGGAAGGCCCGCGCAAGGAATCGATCGAACTGGCGCGCGCGCAGCTCACTCGCGCGCGGGCGGCGATGCAGGTGACCGAAGCGAACCGCCGCGAGTTGGATCGGAAGGTGCAGGAACAGACGCTTCGGACAGCCGAGATCGAACGGGCGCGCGCGCAGGCTGGACTGGCTGCGACGCAGCTTGAAGATTCGGCAATGCGCGCGCCTTCGGCCGGGATTGTTCTTTCGCGCCCGGTTGAACCGGGAGAGGTAGTCGGCGCTGGGGCGACCGTGTTGACGATCGGCGACTTGGGCCGTCCCACTCTGCGCGCGTATGTGACGGAGACGCAACTTGGCCGCGTCAAATTGGGTCAGAAAGTGAAGCTGACGACCGACTCACTGCCCGGCCGCGCGTTTGATGGCGCGATTACGTTTATCGCGTCGGAGGCGGAGTTCACGCCCAAGCAGATCCAGACGCCGGAAGAGCGCGTGAAGCTTGTGTATCGCATCAAGATCGAAGTGCCGAATCAGGATGGGGCGCTCAAAAACAACATGCCGATGGACGCGGAGATTGCCACGCAGTGATCGAAGTGCGCCAACTTGCGAAGCGGTTCGGCGAGGTGGAGGCCGTCGCGGGGGTCGATCTATCGATTCCCCGTGGCGAGATCTTTGGAATTGTCGGACCGGATGGCGCGGGGAAGACGACGACGCTGCGGATGCTTGCCGGGTTGGTGGACGGCGACAGCGGCACGATCACGATCGCGGGACGCGATGTGCGGACGAATCCCGATGCGGTGCGCGATCGGATCGGATACATGGCGCAGAAGTTTGGCCTCTACGGAGACCTGACGGTTGAAGAAAACATGGACTTTTACGCCGATCTGTTCGGCGTCGAACGCGTCACGCTGGAACCGCTGAAGTTGAAGCTGCTGGCGATGACCCGCATGACGCCGTTTCGCGCGCGCCAGGCGGCCAAACTTTCCGGAGGGATGAAGCAGAAGCTGGCGCTGATGTGCACGCTGCTGCACGCACCGGAGGTGCTGCTGCTCGATGAGCCGACCAACGGCGTCGATCCGGTTTCGCGGCGAGACTTCTGGTTGATTCTCGAAGAATTGGTGCGTGGCGGGATGACGCTTCTGGTGACGACGGCGTATCTGGACGAAGCCGAACGGTGTCATCGGGTGGCGCTCATGCACCGCGGAAAGTTGATCCGTGTTGGCACGCCGGCGGAGTTGAAAGCACAAACGCCGGGCGAGTGTTACGAAGTGGAAGCGGCCGACGTGCGCGGTCTGCGCGCGCAACTGCAGGGCGCGCCCGGCGTGTTGAGTGTGAAGCCGGCTGGGGCTTCCCTACATGTGTTTCTGCGAAGCGGCGCGCTGCCGCCGATCGGCGGGGGCGAGTGGAGGCGAATTGAGCCGGCGCTTGAGGATGTGTTCGTTTCGGTGATCGAGGGCGCTAATGAGCACTGAGCACGCCGTCGAGATCGACCGTTTGCAAAAACGGTTCGGCGACTTCGTCGCCGTGGACGACGTTTCGTTGACCGTGCGACGGGGCGAGATCTTCGGATTTCTGGGGCCGAACGGCGCTGGCAAATCGACGACGATTCGTATCTTGTGCGGGCTGCTGGCGCCATCGCAGGGGCGCGCCATGGTGAACGGTTTCGATGTCGCGGCGCAGCCCGAACTCGTGAAACAGTCGATCGGCTACATGTCGCAGAAATTTTCTCTCTACGACGACTTGACAGTGGAGGAGAATCTCGAGTTTTTCTGCGGGATTTATGGAGTGGAGAAGGCTATTCGCGCGCAGCGGATTGAGCGCGCGCTGGCGATGGCCGAGTTGGCGGACAAGCGGACGATGAAAACGAGCCTGCTGCCCGGCGGGTGGAAACAGCGCCTCGCTCTGGGTGCGGCGAATTTGCACGATCCGCCGATTCTGTTTCTCGATGAGCCGACAAGCGGCGTCGATCCGATCGCGCGGCGAAAGTTTTGGGACTTAATTGACGACCTGTCGCAGGCGGGGCGAACGATTTTCGTCACGACGCACTACATGGACGAGGCGGAGTATTGCCACCGGATCGCGCTGCTCTACAAAGGCAAGGCCGTGGCGATGGACTCGCCGCGCGAGTTGAAACGGCTCATGAACGTGCGATCGATGGAAGAGGTTTTTGTGGCGGCGATCGAGCGTGAAGATGGAGCGGCGCGATGAAACTCCGGCGGATCGGCGCGATGGCGCGCAAGGAGTGGCTGCATGTCGTACGCGACCCGCGCAGTTTGGGCATGGCGCTGATGGTGCCGCTGTTGATGCTGATCTTGTTTGGTTATGCGCTGTCACTCGATGTCGATCAGATTCCGACGCTGATTGTCGACCAGGACGCGACGCCAACCAGCCGCGCGTTGCGCGCGAAGTTCGAGGGTTCGCGGTACTTCGCCATTCGGGGCGTTGACCCATCGACGGCGCGCGTCGA
>VFZQ01000349.1 GCA_016871135.1 Acidobacteriota bacterium
GAGCGCAAACGCCGCATCATCGGCGAAAAGTTTGTTGAGATTCAACAGCGGATTTTGGAGTCCGGCCACTATCTCGACGGGCAGTGGATTCTTGGTCAGGGAACCATCTACCCCGACACCATCGAAAGCGGCGGCACCGCCAAAGCCGACCTGATCAAGACGCATCACAACCGCGTCGCCGGCATTCAGAAGTTGATCGACGAAAATCGAATCGTCGAGCCATTGACCCAGTTCTACAAGGACGAGGTCCGCGAGATCGGCCGCGAACTCGGCCTGCCCGCCGAGTTCCTCGAACGCCATCCCTTCCCCGGTCCCGGCCTCGCCATTCGTTGTCTCTGCGCCGACATCGACGAACCCCTCACGCCCACCGATCTCGGCATCATCGCGCCGGTGCATTCGGTCGGTGTGCAAGGCGATTCGCGCTCCTACCGCCCCGTGCTTATCGTCGATCATCTCGATCAACACCGCGCCGCCGACGCGATCAACGTCGACATGCGCGTTAATCGCGTCATCGGAACGATCGGCGTACGCGGACCCGTTTCGAAGATGCGCGTGCATAGCGCCGCCATCACGCTCGACCGCATGAACAAATTGCGCCGCGTCGACGCCATCGTGCGCCGCATCTCGCACGAATCCGGTTACGACAAGACCGTCTGGCAGTTCCCTGTCGTGCTCATTCCCCTCGGCGCCACGCCCGGCGAAGATTCGGTCGTTCTGCGGCCGATCGATTCGGTCGACGGCATGACCGCGCAATCGGTCGCAATTCCCGATGGCGTTCGCGAACAGATGCTCGCCGGGCTGCTAGCCGTCGACGGGATCGCCGGCGTGTTTCTCGACCTGACGCACAAGCCGCCCGGCACGATCGAGTGGGAGTAGCGAGGCCGCCCGCGTCTTTTCGCTGAGCCACTTCCGCAACTCCGCCCGCCGATCCCGATAGTCCGGATCGTCGGCCACATTGCGAAGCTCCAGCGGATCGCTTGCGTGATCGTACAGCTCCGCGCCGAGCCGCCCTTCGTCCCACTCGACATATCGATACCGATCGGTGCGCAGCGCACGTCCCAACTTCTCGCCGCGCAAAACGACCGTATAGGCGGCGCGGTTCGACGCCGGCGCCAGAAGACTTTTCCCTGGCATCGCCGCAGGCAGCCGCAGCCCAGCCCAAGACGTGATCGTCGGATAGAGATCCAGCAGCTCGACGATAGCCTCCGACCGTTCTCCCGAAGACGGCACGCCCGGCCCGGAAACAATCAGCGGCACGCGCGTCGTCCGTTCCCACAACGCGACCTTGTTCCACCAGCCATGTTCGCCAAGATGCAAGCCGTGATCGCTGAAGAAAATCACCAACGTCGACTGCGCCAACCCATTACGTTCCAGGGCGCCGAGCACCTTGCCCACCTGCGCGTCCATGAAAGAAACACACGCCCAGTAGGCGCGCCGAAACTCACGGCCTTCTTCGTAGCCGAGCTTCAAGTCGCGCTGCGGGAACGCCGCCGGCGGAATGTCCGCCGCGTCATCGGCCGGACCGACCGCGCCTGGAATGCTCTCGAGCGGATACAGATCGAAATATTTCTTCGGCGCGATGTACTTGTCGTGCGGCTTCCGGAATCCGCAGGCGATGAAGAACGGCTTCGACCGTTTGTCCGCGAGCAGATTCGAAACCTCTAAAGCCGTCTGCGCGTCGGGGTGTTCCTCTTCCGGCGCCTCCGAAGCGCGCCACTCGAAGTAGGCGAACTTGCCGCCAGTTAAATTCCGGCCCTCGCCGGTGGCGACCTTCGCCGTCCCGCGCGGGTTGGAGGCGTGGTCCCAGTCGCTCGCGCCATCCATGCCATCGTGATACAGCTTGCCGACGCGCGCCGTATAGTAACCGTTCGAGCGCAAATACTCGGGCAGAAACTTGGACTTCACCTGCGTGCGCGGATCTGTCGTGTTGTTGAGCACCCGGGTGGCTTCGGGATAAAACCCGCTCAACAGCGAGGTCCGCGATGGGTTGCAAACGGGGTACTGGCAATAGGCACGGTCGAAGCGAACACCATGCCGCGCCAACCGGTCGATATGCGGCGACTGGACAAGGGGATGGCCATAACAGCCGAGATCGCAGTTCAGATCGTCGACGGAGATTAACAGCACATTGCGCGCGGGCGCGGCCTGCGCCGCGGCGGCAGCAAGGAAGGTTCGGCGTGTCATCTCGAATTAGTCGTCGCGCCGGCCGCCGCCCGCGAGACGAAGCAAAATATTCAGCGCGGCGACAAACACATTAAACACTCCGGCAAACAGCGCCAGCGCGCCCGCCACCGGCGAGTTCGAATCGGGCGAGTGCAGCACGCCGCTGGTCGAACTCACTAGCGCCAGCACGCCCATGATCCCGATGCCCGCGCTAATCAACATGCCGAGCCACCCGATGTTCAGGAACCCATTCAGCACAACGGCCGCCATGATCGAAACGAACATGCCGATCATCAGTCCGCGCGGCGCGGAAAACGTTCGCCCCGAGATAAACACATAACCGGTAACGGCCAGGAACACCAGCGCCGTGATCGCCAGCGCCGCGAAAATCAAACCCGGCGCCACACGCGCCGCGAAAAACAGGATCGGAGAGAGCACCAGGCCCGAAATGAGACCGTCGGCGAACAGCACAAAGACACCAAGCATCGGTTTGTCCCGCACTGCCAGCGCAATCATCGGAATCCCGTTCAGCGCGACGATCGCCACGATCATCCCGACCCAGGACGAGAAAAAACGCGCCAGCGTCACCGACGACGAGCCGACTACACCGCCCGTAATCGCGGCGACAACGGCCAGACCGAGCAGCATGTAGGTCTGTTTGATAACGAGCGACTGGTGGGCGGTGAGCGTGGTTGTCGACGACAACTTCTCCATCGCCGACAGCGGAGATCCGTGTGGGTTCATGCAATTACCTATAGCATCTTCGGCGGCGGCGCGGGGAGTTGCTTATAATAGAGAAAGTCCTTACTCAGCAGGAGTCCCCTTTCACATGTTCGATTTTTTCCGCAGCCGCGATAAAGCGGCCCGCACGATCTTGACCGTTCTTCTTGGCATGGTCGCGCTCTCGATGGTTGCCTATCTGGTGCCGAGCGGCCCCGGCGGGTCGAACATGCCCGAAGCCGTCATCGCCGAAGTCTGCGGCGATAAGATCACCGCGCGCGAAGTACAGGCCCAGTTGCAATCGCAATTGAAGAACCGCAACTTCCCCGCCCAGATGATTCAGGCCTACCTTCCCGAGTTCGTCAACCAGTTCGTGGCCGAGCGCGCTTCCGCCTGCGTCGCCGATGAAATGGGCATGAAGGTGACCGAAGAAGAGGTCGCCAATTCGATCCGCTCGATGCTGCCGCAGGTTTTCCAGGGTGGCTTCAACAAGGAACTGTACGCCGGCTTCCTCCAGCAACAGGGCCTCACGATTCCCGAATTCGAAGCCAACGTCGCCAAGCAGATGCGCCTGAACCGCCTGCGGATCGTCGTTATGGAAGGCGTTGTGGTCTCCCCGTCCGAAATCGAGGAAGAATTCAAGCGCCGCAACGAAAAGATCAAGGTCGACTATGTCCGTTTCGGCGTCGACAAGTTCAACTCGCAGGTCAAGATTACGCCCGAAGAGATGCAGACTTACTTTAACGCCAATCGAGCCGGCTACCGCACTCCTGAAAAGCGCAGCTTCGATGTCCTGGTGGCCAGCGAAGACCGCATGAGCGCGGCCATCAACGTCGACGACAACGTCCTGCGTTCGGCCTACAACACCTCGGGAGACCGCTTCCGCAGTGGGGAGCGCGTGAAGGTCCGCCACATTCTCGTTTCCACCACCGGCAAGTCCGCCGACGACGCCAAGAAGGCCGAAGGCAAAGCCAACGCGTTGCTCGCGCAGATCAAGGGCGGCGCCGATTTCGCCAAACTCGCAAAGGAGAACTCCGAAGACCCCGGTTCGAAGGAAAACGGCGGCGAATACGGCTGGATGGCCAAGGGCCAGACGGTTCCCGCATTCGAAACGACCGCATTTTCGCTCAAGAAAGGCGAACTCTCCGGACTCGTCAAGACCGAGTATGGTTTTCACATCATCCAGACTCTCGACCGCGAGGATGCGAAAGTGAAGCCGTTTGAAGAGGTGAAAGCCGAACTCGCCACCGAGTTGAAGAAGCAGCAGGCGCAGTCGAAAGTCGAGGCCGCCGCCGAACAGGCCCGCAATGAACTGGTGAAGTCGCCGGGTAATGCAGCGGCCATCGCCGCCAAGTACAATCTCGCGCACTACAACGTTAACGAAGCCTCCTCGCGCGCCCCGATTCCCGAAATCGGCGTCGTCGACGAATTCGACTCCGCTGTGTTTACGGCCGAGAAGGGCAAAATCACCAATCTCGTCGTCGCACAAGGAAACCGCATGGCCTTCGCCATCGTGAACAACATCGTGCCGGCTCGCCCGGCGGAACTGGCTGAAGTGGAAGGTCAGGTGCGTTCGGCGCTGAGCGCGCAAAAGGGCCAGGAGTTGCTCACCAAGAAGCAGAAGGAAGTGGAAGACCTCGTTAAGCAGGGCGCGGACCTGAAGAAGATCGCGCAGGCCGTCGGTGTCGAGGTCAAAGCGTCCAACGACTTTACTCGCGACGGCACCGCCGAAGGCATCGGCACAGGTACGCACTTCACCGAACTGTTCGGGAAGGAGCCGGGCGCGACGATCGGACCGCTGCAGATTAGCGATCAAATTATCGTCGCCAAACTACTCACCAAGACGCCCGCCGACATGGCGAAGTTCGCTGAAGAAAAAGAGCAAATTCTCTCCAACCTCAAGGGCCGCCGCGCGCAAGAGCGCAAGGATCTCTTCGAGGACGGCATCGTCGCCAAGCTGATCGATCGGGGCAAGGTCAAGATTAATCAGGACGCCATCAAGCGCATGCTCGATAGCTATCGCAGCTAACCGCAAATGGTGCAAACGCTGATTGAATTCCTCCGGACTCTTACGAATCCGGATCAGTTGCGACAGCTTCTCACGACCGTATTCAGCGGTTGGCACGGCTATGCCCTGCTGTTCGGCATCGTGTTTTCCGAGACCGGACTATTGGCCGGATTCTTCCTGCCGGGCGATTCGCTGCTTTTCACCGTCGGCGTCGTCGCCGGCGCGGGCGGTCTGAATCTTCCTGGGATCATGGCCGTCTTGATCGCCGCCGCAATCATCGGCGACGGCGTCGGATACATGCTCGGCAAGAAAGCCGGCATCGGTGTGTTCGCCCGCCCGAATAGCAAACTCTTCAAACGCGAACACCTGATCAAGACCCAGGAGTTCTACGAAAAGCACGGCGGCAAGACGATCATCTACGCGCGTTTTGTGCCGATCATCCGGACGTTCGCGCCGTTCGTCGCCGGCGTCGCCAACATGAACTACGGGCGTTTTCTGAGCTTCAACGTGTTCGGCGGCATAGGCTGGGTTGTCTCGATGACAACGCTCGGTTACTTGCTCGGCGACAACGAAATCGTGCGCAAGCATTTCGAGAAGGTGATCATTGGGATCATCGTAATCTCCGTCCTGCCGATCGTTTTCGAATACCTCAAGAGCCGCCGCGCGGCGTGAGAGACTGTTTGTCATGCCTTCGACAAGGCGTGAGGTCCTTCTAGCGCCATCCGCCCTCGCGGCGCAGCCGGGCAAAAAGCCCAACATCGTCTTCATCATCGCCGACCAGCTTCGCTACGACTGCGTCGGCGCCAACGGCAACCGGCTAATCCGCACGCCGAACATCGATCGCCTTGCCGCGCAATCGGCCAACTTCACAAGCGCCTACGTGCAGTCGCCCGTCTGCGTGCCCTCGCGCATGAGCATCCTCACCGGCCGCTACGCGCACAGCCACAAGAACCGCGTGAACTACACGCCGTGCGATCGCAGCGAAGCCTTCTTGCAGCGCATGCTGAGCGACGCGGGCTATCAAACCGGATCCGCCGGCAAGCTCCACTACTATCCGCCGACCAATGAACACGCGCTCTCCACCGGCTTCGGCAGCGTCCAACTCGACGACGGCGTACCCGCCACCGATCCCTACTCTGATTACGTCAAATGGCGCAACTTGAATGATCCCCGCCGCGATGTGCACTACAACGCCACCGAGAAGGGCGCGAAAAATCCGTACCGCGGCATCGTCGATTACGAGTACACGCCCACCGCCTGGACCG
>VFZQ01000350.1 GCA_016871135.1 Acidobacteriota bacterium
GGTGGTGCTAAACCACGGGGCCGCGCCAGCGACCCCAACCAGCCGCTTTGAGCGGCTCACGAACGAAGGCCCCCGGCTCTGCCGGGGGATCGTTACCCACGATCAGCGCGGTTGCGACCGCTGCCAAGGCACCCGTAGAATTGTTTGCAGTACCATTGTTTTCACCTGTCGCCCAGAAGGGCAAATTGCCTTTTGGTGTGATCCTCGGAGGACTCTACTACCAGTAAGGCTTCTGCCCTATTATAGGGTCCGCCTAGTGTACCACAGGCATAGGGTTTTGCCTAGAGAAATCTCAGGTGTTCCCTAGATTGGGGTAAGGTCCTTCTGGTCAAGAGGTTAGGACCGGGAAAGAAATGGCGAAAGAAACGCAGCCACTCTTCTTTGCACGCCATTACTAACAGGAAGCGGTCTATTCCGGGTGCATGAATTTGCGCCAGGGAACCGTCCACGACGCTGCCGTTCGTTTCCGATTCGGGAGTCGTCGTTCTAATAGTTAACTAACCAAGTATATTTTCGGTAATATGCGGCCAACCGCAGGGCCGAGATGTTAGGAACGAATGATGCCTTTCACGACATGTGCCTCTTCGACGCCGGTTAGGCGTTGATCGAGGCCCTGATACTTGTAGGTGAAGCGGCGGTGATCGATGCCGAGATTGTGCATGAGCGTCGCCTGGAAGTCTCGCACATGGACCGGATCCCGAACGATGTTATAGCTGAAGTCGTCCGTCTCGCCCCAGACCACTCCGGGTTTGAAGCCACCGCCTGCCGCCCAAAGCGAAAAGCAGCGCGGATGATGATCGCGGCCGTACATGTCCTTGGTCAACTTCCCTTGCGAGTAAATCGTGCGGCCAAATTCGCCGCCCCAAATCACAACCGTCTCGTCGAGCATGCCGCGTGACTTGAGATCCTGAACCAAGCCGTACAGCGCCTGATCGACATCCTTGCATTGCGCGGGCAGAATTTCGGGCACGTCGTTATGCACGTCCCAACCACGCATGTAGAGCTGAATGAACCGAACACCGCGTTCGGCGAGCCGGCGCGCCATCAGTGCCTGATTGGCAAATGTGCCGGGCTTCTTGGCCGCCTCACCGTAGAGCTTGTAGGTGCTTTCGGGCTCCTTGGAAAGATTGGTCAGGTCGGGCACCGAAGTCTGCATGCGAAACGCCATTTCGTACTGCTCGATGCGGGCCTTGGTCTCCGCGTCGCCGAGCTTGTCGTAGGTCATCTGATTCAACTCGCCAAGGGAGTCGAGCATGCGGCGGCGTGTCTTTCCATCGACGCCGTCGGGATTGTTGATGTAGAGAACCGGATCGCCGCCCGAGCGCAGCGCAACACCGGCGTACTGCGCGGAGAGAAATCCCGCCGACCAGAGCTTCGCCGAGATCGCCTGGACGTTGGCTTTCGGATGGGTGTGATTCGCGTTGAGAACCACAAACGACGGCAGGTCCTTGTTCATGCTGCCGAGTCCATAGGCCGCCCACGAGCCGGTGCACGGCTTGCCGGCGATCATCGAGCCGGTTTGAATGAATGTAATTGCCGGTTCGTGGTTAATCGCCTCGGTGTGCATCGACTTGATGATGGTGATGTCGTCGGCCATCTTCGTGGTCCACGGTAGGATGTCGCTGATCCAGGCGCCGGATCTTCCGTGTTGCGCGAACTTGAAGACGGTGGGCGCGATCGGAAAACGCGCCTGCCCGGAGGTCATCGTCGTCAGACGCTGGCCGTTGCGGATCGACTCGGGCAGATCCTTGTCGAAATACTCCTGCATCTTCGGCTTCCAGTCGAAGAGATCCATCTGCGGCGGAGAGCCGACCATGTGCAGCCAAATCACTCGCTTGGCTTTCGGAGCGAAGTGCGGCAGCGCCGGCAATCCTCCTTCCGCGCCTTCAAGCAGCGACGCGAGAGCGATGCCGCCAACACCTTGCGCGGAGCGTTTCAACAACTGGCGGCGCGTTGCGACGCGTACGGACTCATCGATTGGGTGCATCATTTGTTCAACGCCTCGTCGAGATTCATCACTTGGCTTGCGACCATGGTCCAGGCCGCGAGTTCGGCGGGAGAAAGTTTCGCGTCGACCGGCCATTCGCCCGTCGCGATCAACTTCTTCGCCTCATCCGGTTTTGCGTCGTAATGCGATAGCAAGTCGCGATGCGCGGCGCGGACAATTCCGCGTTCGCGTTCTTCAAACGGCCTTGCGAGCACGCGCGCCGTGATAAAGTTCAGCCGGTCGTCGAAGTCGCTCTTCGGCAGCTTCATCGCATGTTCGGCGAGCACGCGGGCGGCCTCGACGAACTGCACATCGTTCAGCGTAACGAGCGCTTGCAGCGGCGTGTTGGTTCGTTCGCGTCGAACCGTGCAAACTTCGCGGGTGGGCGCGTTGAAAATGTCCATCGACGACGGCGGCGCGCTGCGTTTCCAGAACGTGTACATCGATCGGCGGTACAGTTTTTCGCCGTGATCCTGCTTATAGAAACGCGTGTTCGAACCCAGCATCGCGACGGTTTCCCAGATGCCGTTCGGCTGATACGGTTTGACGCTTGGGCCGCCCATGTTCTTCACAAGCAGGCCGCTGGCTTCGAGCGCGCTGTCGCGGATTACCTCGCCATCCATACGGAAACGCGGGCCGCGGGAGAGCAGCAGGTTCTCGGGATCCTTCTTGCGCTTTTCATCATCGGTGATCGCGGCCTGGCGGTACGCCGAACTCGTAACGATCATGCGGACCAGCTTGCCAACGTCCCAGCCCGATTCGCGGAATTCGATGGCGAGCCAATCGAGCAGTTCGGGGTGCGTTGGCGGCAGGCCTTGGGCGCCAAAGTCTTCGGAACTCTTGACGATGCCCGTGCCGAAAAATTCCTGCCAGAATCGATTGACTGTAACGCGCGCCATGGTCGGATGCTTGGGATCGACGAGCCATTTCGCTAGGCCCATGCGGTTGCGCGGAAGATCGGCCGGCATTGTGCCGAGGATCGACGGCGGTCCGGCGTTGACCTTGTCGCGCGGCTGATCGTACATACCGCGGAACAAGATGTGCGCCTCGGGATCCTTGTCCTTGATTTCGTTCATCACATGCGTGACGGGCGATCGGCGCGCGATGGCGCGCTGCTCGCCGATTTTCGCCAACCACTGCGTCGACAGCTTTTGCCAGTGTTTGTCGCTGCGATTTAAGTAGGCCAGTTCCAGTGTTTCGCGTGCCGGGCCTTCGGGTGCCTTGCCCGAAGCGAGCGCTTTTTCAAGCGAGAGCCAACCGGAAAGCAGTTCGACTTCGTCGTCGCGCAGTTCGCGGTCGATGACGCGCAGTTCTTGGATGCGGCCGTCTTCGAAGAACCGTTTGTTGCCGTCGGAAGCCAGGCGCAGCGGCGCTTGCGCGATCGTCGACCCTTCGACGATTCCGTAACCGGTGCTAGTATTCGATTCGGTGTACTGCACCTTGCCGTTGACGAACATCGTCAGGCCCTTGTAATCTCGGCTGCCGTCGAATGTCACGGTGATGTGATGCCACGCGCCGGCCTTCAAGCGAACGGTCTGGCCGGTGCGGATGAGGAGTAGATTATCCTCGACGCCGCCGTAGAGTTGGAAGCGGGGGCGTCGCGCGTCGAAATCGAGCATCCAACCGCGCAGGATGTTTTTCTTCGTGTCGAGCCGGTCGATTTTCGACGCGACCACGAAATCGCCCTCTGTTTTTGGCAAATAGACCCAGGCGGCGATTGTGAATGGCTTACGGCTGTCGAGGTCGGCCTTCAAATTCGGCAGTTCCAGTGACTTCGACTTTGCGAATTGAATTGATTCGGTGCCTGGCGCGGCGCCTTCGGCCCTATTGACGCCGTCGGGAAGGCTGACCGGGGCGGTTGCTACGAAACGAGGCTGCATCCCTTTGAAAAGCTGTGGAAAACTTTTGAATTTTCCACCGTTTATCCACTTCTCGAACGCGGGGTGGGCAATTTTTTTATGCCGCTCGCGGAGCGCGCGAAGATCCTTTTCTTCCTGTTGTACGGCAAGCCATCGCGTGCGGTCGCGATCGGACGGAACGACGATTACGGGTGGTGTGTCGTGAATATTTCCGTCCATCGCCTTCTGCGTCGTGTTCCGGAAATAGGCCGCCATCTGGTAAAACTCGCGCTGCGTGATGGGGTCGAACTTGTGATCGTGGCAGGTGGCGCATCCGATCGTAAGGCCCATGAATACAGCGCCGGTTGTATCGACACGATCCTTGGCGTAGACCGCGGCGACTTCTTCGTCAATCGATCCGCCTTCGTTCGTCGTAATGTTGCAGCGATGGAAACCGGTCGCGGCGAGTTGATCGATGCTCGGATTCGGCAGCAGATCGCCGGCGAGTTGCTCGATCGTGAACTGGTCGAAGGGCATGTTCTTGTTGAACGCTTTTATGACCCAGTCCCGATAGGGCCACATCTCGCGGTAATTATCGACGTGAATGCCGTGTGTGTCGGCGTAGCGAGCCGCATCGAGCCAGTAGCGCGCGCGGTGTTCGCCGTACTGCGGCATCGCCATGAACTTGTCCACGAGTCTTTCGTAAGCGTTAGGCGCCGCGTCCTTTACGAACGCCTCGACGTCGGCGGGCGCGGGCGGAAGACCGGTGAGGTCGAAACTCAATCTCCTGGCGAGCGTGCGGCGATCGGCTTCGGGAGCGGGCTTGATGCCTTCGCTTTCAAGGCGTGCAAGGAGGAATCGGTCGATCGGCGTGCGTGCCCAGTTGGCATCGCGAGGCGCCGGTGTTTGCGGGCGTTCCGGCGCGATAAAGGCCCAATGTTGCTTATAGGTTGCGCCCTCATTGATCCACCGTTTTAGCGTGGCCTTCTGTGCGTCGGTGATCGTCTTGTGCATCCGCTCGGGAGGCATTCGCAGCGCCGCGTTTGTGTGATTGATGCGCTGCCAGAGTTTGCTCTCTTCGGGTTTGCCGGCGATCACCGCGGAGCCGGGAACGTCGAGACGCAAATTCGCCATGCGCGTGGCCTTGTCTGGGCCATGGCACGCATAACAGGCATCGGACAGAATCGGGCGGACTTCGCGCTGGAAGTCGACGGGTTTCGTTTGCGCAAAGACGGAGGCGCTGACGAGAAGCAGTGCGGGGCGCATGAGGTTCTACTCATGATATCGGAAGCGCTACCGCAAGGTAAGGTGTGCGACGGTCTCCATATGAAATGTCTGCGGGAACAGCTCCACCAGTCGCATCGAGTCGAGCGAATAGCCGCCGTCGACGAGCCCGCGCAGATCGCGCGCTAGCGTGGCCGGATCGCATGAGACGATCGAAAGTCGCGGCGCCTTAATTCGCGTCAACTCGCGCACAACCGAGGGACCAAGGCCGGTTCGCGGCGGATCGGCCAGGATGAAGTCCGGCGTTTTCCGCACGGTTTCCAGGTGGAGATCGACGCTCGCGCGATGCACTTCGATTGATCGATTCGCGCGACGAGCGTTGACTTCCAGATCCTCAACCGCCGACCGTACCGACTCCACGGCTTCCACCTTCTCGAACCGGTCCGCGAGTGGCATGGTGAACAGACCGACGCCCGCGTAAAGATCGAGCGCGGAACCGCCCGCGGCATCGCCCAGCGCCGCTTCGGTCAACGCGCCGATCAGAAATCGATTGACTTGAAAGAACGACTTGTAGTGCACGCGGTACTGCATGCCTCCCGCGCGATAGTCGATCGGCCCGGTGGCCGAACCAGGGATCTCTTCCTCGCACCAATCGAAGAAGCCACGCGCCACGCGCTGGCCCGCCATGGTCTCGACGATGTTCAACTGCACATCGCGCTCGTTGGTGAAGAGTTCGATCGACCGCACGAATCGAGGGAATCGATGGCTGCGCACCATGCGCCGCAGCGAACGCAGCGCTTCATTCAATCGGGGCGATGCGATCGGACACTCCGACGTGTCGATCACGCGGTGCGAGCCCGCTTCTCGATAGCCAACCTTCTGCCCGTCGATGTGAAATTGAACACGATTGCGATAGCCCCATGGCTCGCCTGTCACGGCCTTGATCTCGTTGGGCGCGTCGAGTTTGCCGATGCGCCGCAGCACTTCGCGCAGCACCTCGATCTTGGCAAGCACCTGTTCCGGGTACAGCGAATGTTGATAGTGACAGCCGCCGCAGCGTTCGAAGACTTTGCAGAGTGGGGCCGTCCGCGCCACCGCGCGGTCG
>VFZQ01000351.1 GCA_016871135.1 Acidobacteriota bacterium
CGATCTTGTTCCCGATCCGATACGCATAACCCACTCTCGGCCCGAAATTGTTCAGATCGCGCTTGTACGCCAGGCGGTTCTTGTTATCGGTGAAGAGCAATCCGCCGCGCACCGCCGGCCCGTTCGGCCCGTCCAGCCGCGACGTCGCCGTCCCATCGAAGCCGCCGACAAACCGGTCGAAGCGATCCGTGATCGGCGACTCATAATCCCACCGCAAACCCATATTCAGCGTGAGGCGCTTCGACGCGCGCCAATCGTCATGCACAAACAGCGCGTAGTAGCGCTGCCCCTGCGCCGGCTGATTCGCATACGAGCTCGACAGCGATCCCGGGTAGCCCAACAGCATCGAGGCCAGTCCATCGCCCTGCGCCGCCGTCGCCACCAGCGGGTTCGAACGGGTCTCATTCACATTAAAGTTAAACGTCGCGAATCCCGGAATGTTCGACTGGTTATTGAACATGTTGCGCGCATCGCCGCCGAACTTGATCGTGTGCGCGCCCATGATCTTCATGAGGCTCTCGCCGGCGGCCCACGTATCGCTGAAGTTCAGCGTATCGCCCGCGCGGCCCAACGGACTGTAGCCGCCGATGTTGATCACCGGGAACGACGCCGCTTGCGCCTGCTTCACCTGTGCGGCCGAGAAACCAAGCTCGGCCGGATCGTAGCCGAAGGAGTAAGGATGAATCGCGAACTCGTGCCGCCCGAAACTGGCGCGCGCCGTCGAGATCAGCGACGGTGTGAGCGTCGACGTCACGTTCACAATCAGCGAAGTATTAATGCGCCAGTGCGTATAGGAATTCGACAATTCGGGATGCCCAGTCCGAATGTACTCCGATAGCCCCAGCCCCAGCCCGTTGGTCTGATGCCGGCTGCTACGCCCGACGTTCACGAACATCTTATGCTTGGCCGAAATCGTCTGGTCCAGCCGGAACACATGCGCGTCGTAGGGCTCGCGGTCCGGGTTCGGCGTAATCAGCAGATTCGGCTGCCCGCGCGGTTGAATGCCGAGGTTGGGACGTAGTTGCCGCTCCATGATTTTCGTCGCGATCGGATTCAGCCGGCTCGACGGAATGCGGCTGTTCGGAAACGGCGTGCGCGAGAAAGTCGCGCCGCTCTGCACCGTCGTCAGCGGATCGAAAAGCTGAATCGTCGGCCCGCTCACACCGGAAACAGGCGTCTGCGAAAAGTCGCCCGCGCGTTCAAGCGCCGTCGGCACAACCATCGCCGTCGGCTGCGGACGCACCGCCCGGAAGATGTCGTAGGTGTACATGAAAAATGTCCGGTCGCGTCCGTTATAGATCTTCGGAATCCGCACAGGGCCGGACAGGGTCACGCCGGGCTCATGCAACCGGTACGAAGTTTTCGCCAGCCCCGATGCATTCGATTCGAAGGTGTTGGCGTTCAACGCCTCGTTGCGCAGAATCCACCACAGCGCGCCGTGATAATCGTTGGTTCCGCTACGCAGACTGAGGCTCATCACCCCGCCGCCGGTTCGCCCGTATTCGGCGTCATATACGTTGGTTTGAATGCGTACTTCGCCCACCGCCTCGGGCGGCGGAACGAGCACGACGTTGGTCGGCGCGCCCGACTCGCGCTGCGTGTTCGGCGAACCATCCAGCAGCACTTCATTCGTGTTGGCAAGCCCGCCGTTGATGCGAACGCCGTTTTCGCCATTGTCGAACGGCCGCAGGCCGAACGTGCTTTGCACGCGTCCCGTCACGCCCGCCGTCAACTGAGCGAAGTCAAATACGTTGCGGCCGCGTGTCGGGGTATTGGCGACAAGTTCTTTGCTCAACACCGTCGCCTGACTGCCCGTCTGCGTTTCGAGCAGCGGAACTTCGGCGTTGACGGTGACGGTATCGGAGGTTCCGCCGATTTCCAGCAGGAAATCCAACGCGACGCGATCGGCCACGCGCAGTTCGACGTTCTGTTGCACAACAGTCTTAAACCCCGCCGCGGTCACCGTAACCGAGTACCGCCCCGGATTCAACGGCGGCATCGCATAGTAGCCCTGCTCGTTGCTCCGAACCGACGACGCCACGTTCGTCGCCAGGTTTTTCACCGCGACCGTCGCCGCCGGAACAGACGCTCCGGCTGGATCGGTCACCGTCCCGCTTACAGTCGCGCGGGACTCCTGCGCGATCGCAACCAACCCGGCGAAGATCGCCAAAACAAACCCTCGAATCATCGCAGAACCTCTCTTTCTCAGAGAACTGTGACAGTTTAGCACCACGATCCTCCAGACTCACGACACCGTTCTCCGGCAACTGGGTAACGCAGGTACGACCGCCTCGGTTTATGATGAATCATCACGAGGCCGAACACCGCACCGCAAAAGGAGACACTGTTGAGCGAATTTGTTATTTCACCGGCCGCGCCGGTTTCACTGCCCATTGCCGGACAGAGCGCGCGTTTTCCGATTCACCGGATTTTTTGCGTCGGCCGAAACTACGAGGCGCACGCGAAAGAGATGGGCGTGGCGGCCGACCGCGAGGCGCCGTTTTACTTCACTAAAGCCGCGGTGCACGCGGTGGAATCCGGCGCGACGGTGCCGTATCCGCCGGGGACGAGCAGCTATCACTACGAGATGGAGTTAGTCGTTGCGATCGGCAAGGGCGGATTTCGCATCGCCGAAACCGATGCGCTCGATCATGTATTCGGCTACGCATGCGGCCTGGATATGACCCGCCGCGACTTGCAAGCGGCGGCGAAAGAAAAGCAGCGGCCCTGGGATCTGGGAAAGGATGTGGAGCAGTCGGCGGTGGCCGGCACGATCGCGCCGGCGGCGACGATTGGTCATCCTTCTTCCGGGACGATTGAACTACGAGTGAATGGCGTGACCAAGCAGTCGGCTGATATTTCGACGATGATTCATGGAGTAACGGCGATCATCGCGCATCTTTCGAAGTACTACCACCTGCAGGCTGGCGATCTCATCTACACAGGAACGCCCGAGGGCGTCGGCGCGGTGAAGGCGGGGGATCGGCTGGAAGGGTCGGTTGCCGGGGTCGGCACGGTGGAGTTGGTGTTGGGGGCGGCGGAGTAGGTTGTCACGCGCGTAGGTTCAATTCATACCGCGAATGCTAGAGTTGCCCCGTGCGAATGAGCGCCCCCTTCTCAACAAGGTCCGCCAGATCGCGAGTCGCCGTTGCCGGCGAAGCGCTGGTGATAGTAGCGTAGTTGCCCGCGCTGAGGCCGCCCTTGAATCCGTCCGGCCCTTCGCGCAGCATGCGCAGAAGCGCCTTCTCCTGCCGCGGGTTGAGTTGGTCCCGTAACCGCCCAAGAAACTTCGTCTTCTCCAACACAAACTCAACGTGGCGTTCGGTTCGCTGCTGCGCTTCGATCACAATCTCGCCAAACCAACTTAGCCACTTCGTGATTTCGTTACTCTTGTTGGCGGCTTCCAGGAATCGATAGTAGTCCTTGCGGCGCGCGAGCATCGCCACCGCGAGTCCGGTGATCACGGACTGGCCGGTCGATTGCGCGAGGGCC
Organism: Acidobacteriota bacterium; assembly: GCA_016871135.1. Lineage (GTDB taxonomy): Bacteria > Acidobacteriota > Terriglobia > Bryobacterales > Bryobacteraceae. Next base: position 3,493 of record VFZQ01000351.1, read on the forward strand.
CTCTCCGAGATCGCCCGCCCGATGCGGCCGTTGCCGTCCTCGAACGGGTGGATGGATTCGAAATAAAGGTGCGCGATGCCGGCGCGGGTCACGGCGGGCAGCGCTTCCGCCGAACGGTTGAACCATTTCACGAAGCGCGCCATCTCCTTCGGCACATTCGCAGCGGGTGGCGCCTCGAGGTGCACCTTGGGCGAATAGATCGCGCCGGACACCACTTGCATCGGTTCGACGCTGGTGCGATATTCGCCGATGTTCCGCAAGTCCGCGCGGCCTTTTGCCACCAAACGATGCCACTGGAACAGCGCCGCTTCCGACAGCGGCTCATTAGAGCCGTCGTACAAATCGACTATCAATTCTGCAATGCCCTCTTCCGCCGGTTTCGCGCGGCGGATGTCGCCTTTGAGGCCCATGAGTTTGCGGATGGATGACTGCACGCTGGCGCGATCGAGAAATTCGCCTTCAATCTCCGACGTGGTGAGCGCTTCGCGGCTCAGAGCTTCCAGAGTGAGTTGTTCCCGATCTGATGACGCCAGGTGCTTGACCGCTCCCACAATCCTCCCGGTGCCGATAAGAAACTGTTCTTCAGCGGCGCGCAAGCGGGAGGCGTCCCATGTGAAGTTGGGCCAATCGGATTGTTGCCAGTTCCATGGCATGATCGATAGAACACTCGTCTATCGATCAGAATATCGCATTTCTTGAGCGATAGAGTCCCCGTTGGCGGCAATGATAAGCCCCGCATAACGCCCCGAGCGGAACTCCAGTTCGAACGCATGAAGCTGCAGCCGCTCAGCGGGCGGCCCGCCATACGCAACATCGCCAACTATGGGCAGGCCCAAAGAGGCGCAGTGGATGCGAATTTGATTCGTCCGGCCAGTCCAGGGCTCGGCTTGAATCAGTCGCCCGCGAACCTTCGTGAGCCGTGTCAACGCCGCGCTGCCGTCCGAGCCGGTATTCCACTTCGGCGTGCGGCCGTCGTCGTAGCGCTCGATGGGCGCGTCGACGTCGCGCTGCGTCCAATCGGGCTCGGCGGCCACAAGCGCCAGATAGCGCTTGGCGATCTGGCGGCTCTCGAACAGCGCGCCAATCTCTCGCGCGGCCTCTTCGGTTTTCGCCGCCAACAATACGCCCGACGTCCCGCGATCGAGCCGGTGCAGCAGGTGCGGGCGAGCGCCGCCAAGCCGGCCCATCAACGCGTTGACGGCCGTGCCGGTGCGCTCCCGGGAAGTGGGATGCGCCAACATGCCGGAGGGTTTGTCGATAGCAATGATCGATTCATCTTCGAACAACACCGTTAGAACCAGATCTTCGGCCGCGACGGAGAAACGCTCCAGACCATCGGGAACACGGACGCGGCCACCGCTTTCCAATTGATAACCGGCGGTTCGAGCCTCGCCGTCGACAGTGACGAATCCGAGCGCGATCAGGCGGCGAATACCGTGCCGCGAAACCTCGGGGAGTTCGGCGTAAAGGAACTCATCGAGCCGCTGGCCAGCTCGCGCTTCGAAGATCGACCAGGAATGCGGCGCCGGTATCGCTAGAGTCGTCACTTTGAACCATGTTACATTGAGTCTTCGCGGCACTATGTCGCATCAAGTCTTCCTCTACGCTCAGTTTCGCGGAATTGAGCGATTTGTCTCTGGCGCCGCGACAAACGGCGAACTCGCCGACCGTAGCTATTGGCTCGCGCTGATTTCCGAAATCGCGCCGCGCGAATGTCTGGCCGGCCTTGGCCTTTCCCCGCTGCTTGTCGGTTATTCGGGAGGCGGCGAGTTCTTGCTCGTGCTGCCGGAGCCGGCTGTCGCGGCCGCCGATACATTTCTGCAAACAGTCCGCGCGGAACTACAGTCGTTGACCGGAAGCGCAGTCGATCTCATCTGGGCGTCGACGGAAAATCTCGGACCGTGGCCGATCATCTGGAAGCGCCTGGGCGAAGGTCTGCGGCGCAAGAAACAGACGCCGCTTGCAGTCGCCGGGCTGACGGCATTTTCCCCGGGCGGGAACAACGCGAACACGAAAGCCGTGTGGACCGGAGTGACCACAACGATCGCCGGCAACGTTTTCTGGAACGCGGGCGATCCGCTGCACCTGTCCGCCGATGCGGGCGATCGTTCCGCGCCGGTGTTGCACGGGCCCGACGCGCTTGGCGTGCTCGCGCCGCCTGTCGATCCGGCCTCGTTGGCGCGGACGGCCAACGGCAAACGCGCTTGGGGACTGCTCCGCTGCGATATCGATCACACGCTGGCGCGGTTGAACAAGGCCGAGTCCGATGAAGCGTTCCGGTATCTGGCCGTTTTGTACAAAGGCCTCGTCGTAGGCGAGTTGGAACGCGTGGTCGCAATGCCCGAACATCAGGGCCGTGTCGCGGTGATCTACAGCGGCGGCGACGACTTCGCCGTTGCGGGCGCCTGGGACGCGCTGCTGGGCGTCGCGACGGAGTTTCATCGTGTGTTCCGACTGTTCGCCGCCGATCTGCCGGGCGGTGTCGAAATCGGCGAAGGCACGACGTTGTCGGCTGCGATTACGATCGCCGCGCAAGGCGAGTCGTTGCCCGAGGTCTGGCGCGCCAACGCGGAGACGCTGGAAAGCGTCAAGTCGTCGGGCCGCAATTCGATCGCGCTGTTTGGCCGCATTCTGGATTGG
>VFZQ01000352.1 GCA_016871135.1 Acidobacteriota bacterium
TTTTCGGCGAAGTGGAGGAGCATTTGGCCGTTGGTGAGGTAGGTGTCTTTGGAATTGGGGAGATCGGCGGCTGGGGCGTGGAGCCCACCCTCAGCCCCGTGTGATCAACACCAGCTTGGCAGCCACCTATGCCTCAGCCAACCCGCACGGCAGCGAACCGGCATCATCTGCCGGCGCGGCCGTCACCGGCCAATTCAGTATTTGAACAACATCGTCGCGATCAAAAGGCGGGTGAATGCAAAGCAGTAGTTCCGCGCATTTGGCGCTGCCAGGCGGACGATCGATTCAAGCCGTCACTCGTCGTCGCCGTCGGCGAAGCGCAGCAGGCCTTGCGCGGTGGGCAACGCGCGCCGCCGCGGCGCGGGCATCGGCACGCCAACACCCTTGATCGAATGCCACAAAATCCGGTTCAGCGCGTCCTCGTCGATTCGGTCGTACTCGCTGAAATCCATCCGCGCGCTCTCGACCGCTCCATAGCCGTGCGCGGGATTCTTGCTCATCAGGTCCAGCCGCGCCGGCAATGCCGTAAAGCCGCTGAGATCCGCTTTCGCGGTGAAGCTATTGACCATCGGCGCGGCCGCGGCATCGTGCTGCGTCATCGGCGGCAACCCGAGCAACAGTTCGATCGTTCGCAGCATCGAGACGGTCGCATACATGGAGCTGTCCACGGCCTTTCGCTTCACGTACGGGCTGATCACCAGACCGGCCGTCCGATGCGAGTCCACGTGGTCCGGCCCGTTCTGCGCGTCGTCTTCGATAATGAAAATCGCCGCCTTCGCCCATACTTTACTTTTCGTAACGGCCTCGACAATTTTGCCGACCGCCACATCGTTCGACGCGACCGACGCCTTGGGCGTGTAGGCTCCGGGCGTGGTGCCGCTGGTGTGATTTTCGCCGAGCGACATTACTATCAGGTTCGGCACTTTTCCTTGCGCGTCCAGCTCCCGGAACTCGTCAATGAATCGCTCCGCGCGCAAGTAATCCCGCTGTCGCCCGGGCTCGCTTTCCAAGCCCGGCGGCCGCGACTCCCACCACGCCGCCTTCACCTTGTCCGTGCCGCGCCGCGTCCCCATCCCATAGGTGCGCACCGACAAGCCTCTCGCCGCCGCCAGCTCCCAGATGTACGGCGTCGACTGCTCCGATGCCTCGCGCGTCGCCTTCAAACGCCCGTGACGTGAATAGCTCAGCGTCCAGGCGCGCTGCGTGAATTCGGTCGCGTATGCCGAAAGCGTCCACGGCTGCCCATCCTGCGAGACTTCGCCCGAGCAATATAAGTTGTCGAGCAGAACGAACTGCTCTGCCAGTGCATGCTGGTTCGGCGTCACGTCCCGGCCGAACAAGGTCAGCGACGGATCTCCGTTGCCCTGCTGCAAGTCTCCGAAAACCTGATCGTAGGTCCGGTTCTCCTTCATGATGTAAACGACGTGCTCGATCGGGGATTTCTCGCCGACCTTCTTGGGGATCACCGTCTCGGCTTTCGTTTCGGCGCTTTCCAACAACACGTCGCGGTACGGCGAGTTCTCGTAGGCTTGCTTGGTATACGCCGACAAACGCTTCTTGTCCGGCGTGTCGACGAACGACAGCAGCCCGTTCAGGTTGTTGCCCATGTGTTGAAAACTCACGGAGGGCGCCACGTCGTCGATCGGCCGGCGCACCTTGTTCTGACCGGTACCCACGCCCTTGCCGCTGCCGACGATGATCCGCTTGCCGTCCGGCGTAACGCGCACGAGCGTCGGATACCAGCCCGTCGGCAAAAAGCCCTCGACTTCGCTCTTGCCGCGCGCTTCCACATCGATCACGGCGACCGTGTTGTTGTCCGCGTTCGCCGCATAAAGCGCCTTGCCGTCCGGCGACAGCGCCAGCGAATTCGGCGTGCTCCCGGCGGGCGCCTTGGGCCCTAGCGCAACCTGAATGCTTTCCAACTGCCGCCGCGCGCGCACGTCCAGCGCCAGCACATGGTTCGTATTCCCGCACGAGACGAACAGCACCTGCTCGTCGATCGACAACACCAGATCGTTGGGATGCGGCCCGGTGGCCATCGTCGCGGCGACGACCGGACGGGCCGGATCGCTGACGTCCACGATCGCCACCTCGGCCCCGCCGAGATTTGCGACGTACAGCGTCTTGCCGTCCTTGGTGAGCGCGGCGCTGATCGGATGATCCCCGGTTTTCACTCGCCCCAAGCCGCGCCCGCTGCGCGTGTCCAGCAGGTAGACGAAGCCGTCGGAGTTATTGACCGCGTAGAGCGTCTTGCCGTCCTTCGACGTCACCAGCGCCGCGACCGCAATCGCGTCCTTCGCCGCGCCATACAATTGGAAGCCCGCCCGCGCCTCCTGGAATCCTTCTTTGTCCCACCGGTCGAAAATGTGAATCGCGTTGTTCGCATAACCGGCGCCGCTCGACACGTACAATCGCTTGCCGTCCGCGCCCCATGCCAATCCGCTCCACGCCTGCTCGACAGGGAAGGTCGCGATTTCCTTTTCGGTCGCCAGATCGACGATGTGCAGTTGGTGGCGCGTGTAACCGGTATTGGTGAACGCGAAGAGCTTGCCGTCGGGGCTGACTTGCCCGCTCAGCATCATGTCGCCGGTCTTGAGATGGCGACCCGCGGGCGTCGTCGTCCATCCGCTGACCAGCGTGGCGTTGACGCCGATCGTGCCGGGCGCGGTGATCATTTGGCCCGTTGTCCTGTGCTTGATCTTGTAGTAGCGCTCGATCGCGGCTCGGGCGCCAACGGCGAGTAACGCGGTCAAGGCCAGTACGACGAGCGCAAGACGAGTCGAGATGATTTTGCGTACCATAGCCAACTACGATACATCGGTTTGTGGCCGGTTGTGGCTGTGATGCGAATGCTTCGTCATCGGCTTGCTGGCGAAGGCCCCGGCTGAGTATTTGGAGAGGCGCTTCTATTTGACCAAGTGGAACCGCTCCTGGCGGCTGAGCACCCAGTGCATTCTGCCGTCGCCGTCCATGTGCGCTTCCTCTTCCATGCCGATGAAGACCTCTTGGCCGTTCCACTCGGGGACGTTGACGCGGGCGGAGAGTTCGATCGAGAACCATGTCCCGGGTTTGAGCGGAACGTCGCCGCGGCCGGGGACTCCCTGCTGACGGTCCCAGAGTCCGATGAGCGGGCCGGCGCCGTGGCCGTGATCGCCGATGGGGTGAGAATAGATCGTTCCGCGGATGCCGGAGTCGATCACGTCGGCGAGGGCTTCGGCGAGCACGGCGTTTCCGGAGCGGCCGGGCTTCATGCGCGCGAGCAGATGATCTTGCATGCGCTTTCCTTTTTCCAGGGCGTCGATCAGGCCCTTGGGCGGTGTCGTCTCGCCCTCCCGCAGGACGTAGCCCATGTGCTGGGTATCCGTATTGAGCCGCATGGCGGAGAGCCCGAAGTCGACGTGGAGAACGTCGCCGCGATCGATCGTCACCGGACCGTCTTCGCTCATAAACGAGAGCGTCTTGTCCGAGGCTTGCTTCTGCACGCGCACCGAAGGCTGGAACCATGTGCCGAAGCCGGCGGCGAGCGCGTTTTGGCGCAGCCACCAGATGACGTCGTGGCTGTTGGTGCGGCCGGGGGTGATGACCTCGTTTGAGAAGGCCCGCGCGATCAGGCCGTGGGCGTGGCGCATGATGCTTTTATATTGCGGCAGCATCTCGGGTAGACGCTGTTCGACGTATTCGAGCGCGAGCAGTTCGGCCCGTACGAGCTTGGCTTTGTTGGCGGGGCCGAGGGCGTCTACGAGCTGTTCGCGCTCGCCGGCCGTGAGGCCATCGGCGAAGGCGTGGGTGTGGGAGATGTCGATGGCGATACTGCGCGGGTTTCGTTCGTCGACGACCTTGCGCAGCGCCTTCCATTGGGCATCACCGATCAGTTCGCGGGACTCATCGCGGTAGACGGTGTACAGGCCGCCTTGCGAGCCTCCGCCGAGAGCCAAACGCTCAACGCCTTGGGCCGGGCCGCGGTCGTGGAAGACGTAAATCGTTCGGCGGCGAGCGGCGAAGGTGGACGGCGAAACCAGCGAAAAGAAGACAGGGTCTTCGTTGTACTCACGGGAGATGACGAGCCACATCGCGACGTTGTGCTTACGCATGAGCGCGGGGAGATTGCGCTCGAGGCGAAGGCGCAGCCACTCCTGTTGCACGGCGGCCTGCTCGCGAAGCGAGGGCAGAGGTTGGGCCGGCAGGAGAGTCGATAGGAGAACAAAAACGACGAGACGGAGCATGCCGCCAGGATAGCCTAGTCTCCCGTGTTGGATTCTCCTTGCGAAGAGGCGCTCCACTTGATTGAGCCACGAACTACCGGTGGGGTGAAGTGGAAATGGAACCGATGGCGGCGCGCTGTTCCTTGGTCATGGCGAACACTCCTTTGAACGAGTTTTGGCGGGCTAGCTTGCGAGGCGTTGATCTGGCGGAGTTTATTGGCGCGGGCTGGCGTTTTTGGCGAAGTGGAGAAGGATTTGGCCGTTGGCGAGGTAGGCGATCTTGTAGATGTAGCAGGGCGCTTCGACCCTTTCGTTGCCGCAGTTGTTGTACACGGCGCCGGTGATGACTCAGGCGGCGCGCTGACTGCGGATTTGGTTTTCGAGCTTGCGCCGTTCCCCTCGGTTGAGTTTTCGGTTCTGTACGATGGCGTTGCTGGTAAGGTATGCGTCTTCGGATGCGGGTACGTCGGCGACTGGGGTGAGATGGCCGCGGTCGAAGCCGGTGTTGGTGAAGGCTGAGTTTGGCAGGGAGTTCAGTTCGTGTTCTTTGCGCCAACTCTTTCTTGCGGATGGAATGTTTGACGGGGCGGGTCTGTGGGAGGTCCAGAGGGCTCGCCGGTTTTGGGTGTCGTAGCAAACCGTGAAGGCGTCGCGTTCGGCGACAGTGGCGGGGCAGGTGGTGAGGAGGAGAAATATTGACACACTCGATATATCGGATGTTTGAAACAGAACATTAGTTTTAGTGGGTTAGGAAAAACCTGAGGGGAAGCGGAGGAAAATCGGCTGGAGGAGCGATCTTTACGCAGATCTACGGGGATGACCGATATCGGAATCCGGCGGTGACGGCGTCGACGTGCGCGGTGGACTTTGGGATGCCGCGAGGATCGCTCGTTGTAAGGGGGACCCCTCGAAACGGCTTCCTGTTCAGTATCGTTGGATTAGTGCCTATGACTTCCGCGCATCTATTCGGCACGCAGCGTTTCGCCGATAGCAGATCGTTGTCGACGTTGCATTCGCTGCTGGAGACTTTGAGGCAAAAATGAGACACTCGGAGCCGATCATGTCTGAGATGAAGCAGTTAATGTAGTACTTGGTCGAGCACCGCGCCCCTGGGGTCGAGCCGAGTTCTTTTTCCGATCTGTTTGGGCGGCTCGTTTGGCTTCAGGCCGACAACGGCAGTAGCATCCTCTCCGTGCTTAGAATGTGGCTTGAAGGCGATGATTTCTACGGCATTAGGGTTGCACTTGACTTGGAAGAGGCGTTTCTCTTCGATAGCCGGGCGGCTATGGTCGACGCCTTCAAGCGGCTTGAATCCCGCTGGCCGGAAGTGAGCGAGCGGTGTGACGAAATCCTGGAGGCGTGGGATAAAAGCGTTCCCCGTTCGGATTCGTCGCGATATCGCGAGCTGGCGGCGTCTCGCAGACTTCTCGTCTCAAGACGATGAAAGCGTGACAGTAAACTCCGATCGCACACCCGGCGGCTCTGAGCAGCCGCGGGCGCGGGCACTTTACCGTGCTCTTGCGAGCGTTATCCAGCAGCCCCTACGTGAGGCCCTCGTGGGCGAGTTCCAGTGTTTCGATGGACACTTCATTCTTGGCGGCATCGAGCTCGGAGAGCTCCCACTTCACAGGCCAACCTCGTGTGACCGTCCACGTCGACTTGATCTGGGTCGGTCTCGACCATTCCGCCATGATGAAGTTTCTTCGCCCCGTGCGCCACAGATTCACCTGGCTGCCGGGGGACCCGACGCCCTCGGAAAGTATGACCCGATTGCCGGCGATGCGCATCCGCTTGAAACTGGCCGTCGGGACATAGAAGGTGATGTTTGGATACTCGATTTTACCGGCGGACGGCCCGGTAGCTTCCATGAGCAGAAACGGGAAGGAGGGTCTTGGATTCTGCATGTTCAAATACTAACGCGAGA
>VFZQ01000353.1 GCA_016871135.1 Acidobacteriota bacterium
CAACTTCCTGCACCGCGAGGATATCGGGCGAGCGCAGCGTCTCGACAACGAACTTCTTCAGCTTTGCTACCCGCGCATCGAAACTCGTCTGTGTGGCGAAAAACCGTTGCAAATTTAGGCTCGCAACAGTAAACTCGCCTTGCGCCGCCGCCGGCACTGGGGGGGGCGGCACGTCGGCTTCGAGCGTAATCGCTACGCCGCCTTCGAGAACAATCGTGTAATGACGCGCGCCGAAGTCTAGAGGCCCGGCGAGACCAGCTACCGCCTTTCCGGCGCGCAGATCGACCGGCTGGTTTGTAATGCCACGCGAGTCGACGCGCAATACCGGCCACGTGCCGCTATCGGCGCGCAGGAACGGCCTGGCCGCCGTCGTGCTGACGAAGAAGATGCCGTTCGATGTCGATGTACCTGCGGTTTCGCTGAGCGTTCCGCCAGTGGGCGATGTCAAGATCGCACCGGGCACTTGCACGCGCATGCCTTCGTAACGTTCCCAGTTCGGAACAGCGAGCGGAACGGCAGCCGGAAGCGCCTGACTCGCACTAAGCAACGTCACTGTCGGGCTCGTGATTTCAGTGAGTGGCGGGCTGGCAAGATCAGCTGCCGGCCGAAACTCGGTGACAACGCCTTCAACATCGACGAGGTTGCCAACGGCTGCTTCGGGAGGCGGGGTGGTCGAAGTGAACACGAGTAGCCCCTCGCTGGTACGATCGTCGCTGTCTTGGTCGGCCGGCGCCGATTGAATGTAGAAGCTGGACGCCCGCCGCGCATAGACGATGCCGCGCGTGATCACGCGCTTGCCTTCGTGCGGCGAAACATCGCCGGGGCCTTGAATGGCCGATATCGAAAGCCTTTCAGCTTGCGGCGGAGGCGCCGAGCAATCGGTGCGCGGCGAAGCGGAGTTGCGCGGGTTCGGTGCGCCAGTAACAAAGTCGGCGTTGTTATTGTTTGTATCGGTGCAGCCGGCGTTGACGCGAATTGCCGCCAACGTGTTTGACAAGTCGCGTGTGGGCGCGGTTTCGGATTCGTTTGCCGTCGCGCCGTAGCCGACAAGATCGATCACGGACTCGCCGTTGATGAGCCGGATCTTGCCCGCCGCGGCGCCGAGCGCGAGCGTGCCGGTAGCGTCAGGGCGGGGAAGATCCTGCGTGCCGCCCGCGCCCGCGGCTAACTGCACAAGGTAGTAACGGCCCGGTTCGATCGCGCCTGTCAACGATGACGACTGCCATGTCGTACCTGTTGCGGACGAGTATTGTACGGACCAACCAGTCACCGAAACCGTTTCGCCGCCACGATTGAAAAGCTCGACAAAATCGTTTCGGAACGTCGCGCCCGCATTGCCGCCGCCGCCGTACACCTGGCTGATAACGATTTGCGCGTCGAGGGAAAGCGTCGCGAAAAGCAGGAGTCTCATCGAATATATTCTGGCACCACGCCGCACAATTTTCGCCACACGGCTTCGCACGCATCGAGCGTTCGCGCATCGAGCGGGCCTTCGCGCGCAGCTGCGATATTGGCAGTGAGGTGGCGCATTTGCGAAGCGCCAACTATGATTCCGGTCGCTGAAGAGTGATGCAGAATCCAATTCAGCGCGATGGAAACCAAACTGCGGCCCGACTCGCCGGCCGCGCAGGCGAGTTCGGCGACGGCATCAAACTGCGCGTCGTTCCAGAAGCGGTCCTGGTACATCTTGTTGCCGTCAAAGCGTGACTTTTCGATCGGCGCAGACTGATTGTGTTTACCCGTCAGCAGTCCGCCCGCGAGCGGATTGTAGACGAACGACGACACGCCGTAGCGCTTGCACATCGGCAACAGCTCGGCCTCGATCGCGCGCGTCGTTACGTTGAACATCGGCTGGCAGATGTGCACGGGCCGGTAGCCGTTGCGTTCGGCGATGTTGCGCATCTCGACGATCTGCCAGGCTCCGAAGTTCGATACCGCCGGATATCGAACCTTGCCAGCCTTCACCAGCGCGTCCATCGCATCGAGCGACTCTTCGATCGGCACATCGTGATCCTGCATGTGGAAGTAGTAGACGTCGATGTAGTCTGTTCCGAGGCGCCGCAGCGAAGCGTCGCACTGTTTCAAGATTGCCGCTCGCGACAGGCCCTTGTCGTCGGGGCCGTCGCCCATTGCGCCCCGGACTTTCGTCGCCAGGACAAACTTGTCACGGCGGCCTTGCATCGCTCGGCCTGTGATTTCTTCCGAAACGCCTTTGTTGTAGACGTTCGCCGTATCGAAGAAATTGATGCCGTTGTCGAGCGCGAAGTCGACCATCGCGTGCGACGCCGCTTCATCGGCTTGACCGCCAAAAGTCATCGTGCCGAGGCAGAGGCGCGATACCGTGAGTTCCGTTCCGGGGAGTTGTACGAGATTCATTGCTTCAAGTGTTTTTCGATTTCGGCGGCCACCTGTTGCGCCAACGCTTCGTATCCGGTGGATTCAAAATGGACGTTCGGTTTCGCGAGCAACTTCGCCTGCTGCGGCTTCACGAAGCCGTACAGATCGACGACCGGAATACCGTGCTTTTTCATCACGCGCAGAGCGGCGTCATTGTATTTGACGTCGTCGCCCGGCACGCGCGGCGGGCTGAGTTTCCCATCGGGCACCGGCGTCGTTGTGGCGAAGGTCACCTTCGCGCCGGACTTCGTCAGCCGTGTCGCGATTCGATCGAGATTCAACTCGTACTGCTCGACAAGGACCTGATGTTTTCCATCGTCCATTCGCCTCAGATCGTGTAACCCGAAGTTGAAATGGATCACGGCCCAACTTTCCTTTCCGAGCCACTCCTCGAGCTTTGCCACGCCGTTTGAAGAGTGGGCCGCGTTGCCGGCGTTGTGCGTGACGACCGCTTTGCCCGCGAGCAACTTCGTCAACGGCGGCGTATAGCCAATCGAAATCGAGTCGCCAATGATGAGGACCTTCGGCGACTGCGCCGCCAGCACGGCGCCGAAAAACCAGAGTGCAAATCGCATCTAGCGATTGTAGCGGTACTGAAGCCAGCCGGAGATAGTCTTGCCATCGACGATACCGCCCTCGCCAATCATTGCCTTCATTTCACGCGCGGTGAACCACTTCGAGTCGATCCGTTCGTCGCCAATGAAATTGGTTTTTCCCTGCTTCAAATCCCGTGCCAGATACACGTGGATCTTCTCGTCGACAAACCCCGGCGTCGGATAGTAGGCCAGCAGTTTCGTCCATGTTTTCGCTGTGAGACCGGTCTCCTCCTTTAGCTCGCGCTTGGCCGCCTGGAGCGGTGTTTCGCCCGGATCGATGCGCCCCGCCGGCGCTTCCCAGAGGAAGGCCGACGCGGGCAGGCGATACTGTCGCGCCAACAACACTCGGCCCTTTTCGTCCACCGGAATCACGGCCGCGCTTCCCGGATGACGTACAATCGAGCGCCGGATTTCGTGCCCGCCCGGTTCGACGGCGGTCTCTTCGGTTACCCAGAAAATCGGGCATCGGTAAATCTCTTTGTTCATGGACGTAATGCCTTTCGGAACTGTTCGTAGGGAAGAGTATTCAATACATCGGGTTGCGTCAGCCATCCGCGCCGCGCCATGCGCACGCCGTAAGTCATGTTGGCCATGTGTTTCGGATGATGCGCGTCGGTTGAAATCGTGAAGCGACAGCCTTTACTCTTGGCGATACGGATCAGCGACGCATGCAGATCGAGGCGTTCGGGGCTGGCGTTGATCTCCATCGCGACCCCTTTCGCGGCGGCCGCTTTCGCGATCCGCTCAAAGTCGTATACGAAAGCGTCGCGATGCAGAAGCACGCGGCCAGTGGGGTGGCCGATGACTTTGACATGCGGATTCTCCAGGCAGGCCAAATAGCGATCGGTCATCTCCGCGGCTTCAAGGTTCATGTAGCTGTGGACAGAGGCGACGACAAGGTCGAGTTGGCTAAGCGCCTCGTCGTTCAGATCCATGCGCCCGTCTTTCAAAATGTCGCACTCCAGACCCGACATAACGCGAATACCCAGGGCCGAATGATCGAGCGCGCGCACTCGCTGCGCGAAAGCGATACAGCGGGTTTCGTCGAGGCCGTTGGCCATCGCCAGCGCCTTTGAGTGATCGGTGATCGCGATGTATTCGTAGCCATGGCCGCGCGCCGTTTCCGCCATCTCCTCAAGCGACGCGCGGCCGTCGGACTCGCGCGTGTGCATGTGAATGTCGCCTTTCATCTGGCCCAACTCCAGTAGCACGGGAAGCGCGTTGTTTTCGGCTGCGTCGATCTCGCCCTGGTTCTCGCGCAGCTCCGGCGGAATCCAGGCGAGCCCCAGTTTGTTGTAGATCTCTTCTTCCGTTTCCGATGCCACGCGCGAATTGCCTTCTAGCGTGAATAGTCCGTATTCATTGAGCGTGAAGCCCATCTTCAATGAGCGCTGCCTCAGTGCGACGTTATGCTCCTTCGAGCCGGTGAAGTACTGCATGGCCGCACCGAAGCTCTCGGTGGGCAGTGTGCGCACGTCCACTTGAATGCCTTCGACGCCGACCTTCGCCGACGCCTTATTCTCGCCCTTCGCCAACATGTCCTGGATCTTGCCGTGCGCGGCAAAACGGTCGAGCGCCTTTACTGGATCGGGGCCGGTCACCAGTAGATCGAGATCGCCGACGGTCTCTTTGCCGCGCCGAAACGATCCAGCCGTGGTTACCCGGTCGACACCTTCGGTCTCACGCAGATATTGGCTCAACTCCGTTGCGATCTGTTCGGCGAAGTTGAGGAGAAAGCGGCCCGCGGTCTTGCGGTACTGCTCAATGCCGCGCAGCACTTTTTCTTCGAGTTTCGCGCCCAGCCGCGGCAGTGTGCGGATCTTTTGCTCTTCGGCCAATCGCTTCAAATCGTCCAGCGTGGAAATACGAAACGTCTCGATTAACAGCGCGATAGTCTTCGGCCCAAGCCCTTGAATCCGCAGCATCTCCAGCGCCGTCGGCGGATACTTTTCAAGCAGCAGGTCACGACGTTCGAACGATCCGCGCTTGTCGAGTTCCTCCAGTACGCTTGCGATTCCCTTGCCGATGCCCGGTATATCGGTGACCTTCCGCGCCGGGTCGTGCAGGATCGATGCGACACGCTCCGGATAGCCTTCAATCACCGAGGCCGCATTGCGAAACGAGCGAATACGAAAGCCGTCCTCCGCCGCGATTTCCATCAAATCGGCGGTTTCCGCCAGGATGCGGGCGAGCTCGATGTTTTCCATGCGTGTCCTCTCATGATAGAGTAGGCGGCTGATGAGACCGAAACTCCTGATGTTGTTCGCGATACCCGCCGCCGCGATTTTGTTGATGGGGCAAGCGGAGAAGAAGAAGAAAGCCGGTAACGACCGCTGGAATCAGCCGGTCGGATATTCCGACACGCCGGTGATTCCCGAGCAGAAGTGGAAGGTGCACGACATCGACCGTCCGCGCCCGCGTCAAATCACACCCGGCGCGATGCCTACGAATCCGCCGTCCGATGCTGTTGTTTTATTCGATGGCAAAGACCTTTCCCAGTGGGAGTTTCGCGGCAAGCGCGGGCAACCGGCGAAGCCGTGGAAAGTAGAAAACGGCTACTTCGAAGTGGTCGGCGGCGCCGGCGACGCGATGACAAAAGAGAAGTTCGGCGACATGCAGTTGCACATCGAATGGGCGTCGCCGAGTGAAGTGCTCGGCAACTCGCAGATGCGCGGCAATAGCGGCATTCTGATCATGGGCCGCTACGAGATCCAGGTGCTCGATAGCTGGGAAAATCCGACATACGCAGACGGTCAGGCCGGATCGATCTATGGCCAGTGGCCGCCACTGGTGAACGCCATCAAGAAGCGCGGCGAGTGGAACTACTACGACATCATTTTCGAAGCGCCGAAGTGGGAAGGCGACAAGATGGTGAAGAACCCCTACGCGACCGTGTTCCACAACGGCGTGTTGCTGCATCACCGTCAGAAGATGATCGGGCCGATGGCACACCGCGTCGTCGCCAAGTTCCAGCTGCACTCGGCGGAAGAACCGCTCATGCTGCAGGACCACAGCGAGCCCGTTCGCTACCGCAACGTTTGGGCTCGCAAACTGCGGTCCTACGATCAGCCGTAGCAGCGGCGTGATAGGCTGTCTAGCGATGCGCATTCTTGCTTTCGCTCTAGCCTT
>VFZQ01000354.1 GCA_016871135.1 Acidobacteriota bacterium
GCTCAAATACAGGCGGGCGGAGTCATTCAACGGGCGGCCGATCCACATCTACGAACTGAGCCCGCGCAAGAAGCAGTTGGGACTGTTCAAGGGCGAGTTGTGGATCGACGAAGAGACCGCGCTTCCAGTTCGCGAGAGCGGTATTTTCGTTAAGAACCCTTCGGTGTTTTTGAAGAAAGTGAACTTCACCCGCACGTATTCGATGTACGAGGGGGCGGCGCTGCCGGCGCGGATCGAGTCGCGGGTTGAAACGCGCATAGCGGGCGCGGCGGATTTGGACATTCGTTACTCAAACTTCGGCCCCGAATCGCCGGCGCAATGAAGCGCATCAACCTCAAAGAGGCGTTCGCGTCCTTCGACGAGCACTGGCGGCCGCGAACCGCCGGATTCGTAAACGGGCAGGTCGTGAAACTCGTCAAGTTTCAGGGCGAGTTTGTGTGGCACAAGCACGACGACACCGACGAGATGTTCCTGGTTCACAAGGGTGCAATGACGATTCGTTTCCGGGATGGGGAAACGACACTGCGGTCCGGTGAGTTCTGTGTCATTCCACGCGGCGTCGAACACATCACGGCGGCGGCTGAGGAGTGCGAGGCGGTATTGTTCGAACAGGCAGGAACTCGAAATACCGGCGACGCGATCGATGCCCAAAAGACGGCGGCCGAGGAACCGGCGATTTAGCGGGCTCCGGTTAATTGTTGCGGAAGTTGGCGGCCTTGGCGTTCCACGGGCCTTCGAGAATTTGCACTCTGGGCTTAGCGGCCTTTAGAGCGGCAATTCCCTTGGCGGTGACGGCGGTGCCCTTGAGGTCGAGCATCTCGATGCTGGGCAGAGCGGCGAGTAGCGGGACGGCGGTGTCGTCGATGCGATCGCAACCTTGCAGCGTGAGGCGGCGAAGTTTCTTGAGCGATTTCATCTTCTCGATCCAGCGCGGGGTGACCCCCATCATGCTCACCGTAGCGAAACGGGCGCCCTCGACTCCAACGCCTATGGAGGTGCAGCCGAAGCGAAGTTCGGCGAGATCGTTAAGCGTGAGTAACGCGTCGAGGCCGACGTCGGACATGCTGATCGTCCAGACGTTGGAGTCGGTTCCTTGGCGGCCGCCGAGGTCGAGGTAACGAAGCCCAGGCATGTTGCGAAGGGCCTGCATGCCGGCGTCGCCGATTTCGTTGCCCCCAATGGAAAGGGCCTTCAAGTTGGGAAGAACGGTAAGGCGTTCGGGGCCGACGTCGGTGAGCATGATCGAACCGGCGTCAATGGTTTCGAGAGTTGTGATGCCGACGATGTGGTCGAGTGCCGTGTCACTGGTCTTGGTACCGTGAAGCGTGAGGTGCTTGAGTTTTTTCCAGTTCTTGATGGCGGCGATGCCTTCGTCGGTGACGTACTCGGCGAAACGGAGGTTGAGTTCGACGATGCCGGGAAGGGTCTTCAACTCCTGCATGCCTTGGTCGGTGACCCGCGTCAGCGACAGGTCAAGCGATTGAAGTGCGGGGAGTTCGGTGAGGCGGCGGAGGTCGGTGTCGGTCACCCACGAGGCGCGGAAATTGACGGCGGTGACCTGTCCGGCAGCGTCGCGCGTGAAGGTTCCGCCGGCGTTTTCGATCCAACTCACATCGGAGATGGCTGCGAAGGCAAGCAAAAGCATCGTCATCTAGCGGGTCCTCCTGTTGGGCAGCGCCGAGTCACGATCGAAGACGAACTGGCACGAGGGCAAGCCTGCCTTCAGTTCGCCGAACGCCTTTTCAGTGATGAGTGTGTGATAGAGATTCAAACGGCGCAGGGAACGCATCTTCGCGAGCGCTTCAACGCTCTTGTCGGTGACATTGAGATTGTCGATGCTGAGGTCCTCGACATTCGGCAGTGCACCTAGCAGCGCGATACCTTTGTCATCGATGGAGGTGTAGTCGAGTTTGATCCTGCGGAGGGATTTCATCGAAGCGAGGGTTTCGGCGGTGACGTTCCCCGCGAGGGTGCGGAACATTTCGATGCGTTCGAGATTGGCGAGCGGAGCGAGCGCGGGAAAGGCTTTGTCAGTGAAGCGGGCCTGGTTGAGGACGAGTTCGCGGAGGTTCGAAAATGCAGCGACGATGGGGAGCGAATCGTTGCCGATGTCGGTTCCGGCGAGTTGTAGCGATTCGAGTCTCTTGAGATTCACCAACTGCTTCATACCGGGGTCGGCAATCTCGGTGTAGCTGAGACGAAGCGCGGTGAGGGTGGTGATTTTGCCGACGGCTTCGAGGGCCTTGTCGTCAACTTTGGTGGAGCCGAGGTCGAGGTCCCGGAGATTGGCTAGCGCTGTGAGTTGCGCGAGACCAGGGCCTTCGACCAGCGTCCCGGCGACGCGGAGCGTGTGAAGAGTTTTGATCTTGGCGATGTCGGCGAGACCCGCATCAGAGAGGGTTGTGTTGCTGAGATCGAGGATGCGGAGGTTGGGGAGAGCAGTGAGCGAGGCGACGCCGAGATCGCCGACTTGGGTGGCCTGAAGATCGAGTTGTTCGAGGGTTGTCAGCTTGCTCAAAAAGGTGAGTTGAGCGTCGGTGATTGGCGTGGCGGCGAGATCGAGGGATCGGGAATCTCCGTTGCCGCCGAGGGCCCGTACCCATTCGATGATGGCGGCGGGGGTATCGTTGACCGGGCGGGCGGCGCCGCTGTTTTTCGAGCGGATTGCGGCCGCGCCGACGTACTGCACCTTGGCTTTAGGCAAGGCGGCGCGGAGAGCGTCCACGCCGTTGGCTGTGACGCGACTATAGCGTAGGTCAACGTCGGTCAGTTGACGCAGCGCGTGCAGGCGCGCGATACCGGCGTTCGTTACCTTCGTCCGGTAGAGGTCGAGGTCCCGCAACTGCATCATTCCGGCGAATATGTCCATGCTCGCGTCGGTGATGACGGCGCCTCTGAGGGCGAGCCGCTTGAGCTTCTTCAGATTTTTCAGCTGAGCGATGCCTTGATCGGTGAGGCGCGGGCCTGAGAGATCAAGTTCTTCGAGTTCGGTGAGGTTTGCAAGATGCTTGAGGCCTTCGTCGGTAATGACGCTGTCGCGGAGAAGCAAGCGGCGGAGTTGCTTCAAATTGGCGAGGCCAGCCATGCCGACGTCGGTGAAGCCGGTGTTGTTGAGATCGAGGCTGCGCATGTTGACGAAGCTCGAGAGATCGAGGCGGCGGAGCGTGCATTGCGAGCAGCGGAGTTCTTTGAGCGCGGTGAGCGTTTTGAGTTGTTCGATGCCGTTGTCGCGAATGTTGATTGTCGTCGCGAAGTGCCAGCCGACGTAGAGGCGCTCAAGTGTCTTCAAACCGGCAAGGGTCTTGAAGACGTCGTTGGCGTTTTCGTTGCCGCCGCCAGGATTCCACACGGGTCCGGGCAGAAAAAGATCGCGGAGGTGCTTGAGCTCGGCGAGCTTGATGAGCTCGGCGGGTTGCATGACGGAGCCGGTGAGATCGACGCCGGTGATTTTGATTTCGCCGGCCGGCAACTGGCTGACGTCACCGATGGGACGTGCGGCGCCTTCGATAGAGACGAGGCCTTCCCAACGGATAACCCACTCGGCGACATCGCGCTCGGAGGCGCAGAGCGCGAGGGCGCAAAAAGGCAGCAGAAACTTCTTCATGCGGGCTAGGCCAGGATGTCGCCGACCCGCCGCGTGGCAGTCGGGAACTTGCCGACGCCCGCGCCGACGATTTCATCGGCGACGGTGAGATAGACATCTCCCACGGTGCCTGTGATGCGGGTGTGCTTGCCCTTGGCGATCTTGCCGACGCCGCCGGCGACGAGCATGGCGAGGCCGCTGTTCTTGTGGGGATTGGCTTCGGCGTGTTCGTGGACGAAGATGAGGCAGGTGCGATCAAAGACCGTCGCATCGCCCTCAGGCATCGACTTCAACTTGGCAACAAGATAGGCGAATTCTTCGACGTGCCAGCGACAGATATCGCGGAGAACGCGCTGGCCTTCGGCGCCGTCCGCGCCGGCGACTTTGCCTTCGGCGTGGGTGTAGTCGTGATGGCGGCCGGCGGTGTAGCCGAGCCACGGGAAGCGTGAGATGCTCTGGCACTTCGTGAGCATGTACGACGCGACGCGCGTCTGGCGCGTGGCCAAGGCTTGCGCCAGAAGATCACTTTGCAGTTTGGCGATCCGAGGCCAGTCTTTCATGTCGCCGTCAAAGTCGGGCGGGGCGACGTGGCGGTATTCTTCAGGCAGTGCGGCGATGGCGCGTTCGAGATCGCGAATGCCGGAGAGGTGTTCGTCCAGGCGCGTTTGATCGTCCTTCGGCAGGTTTTTTTTCAGGTTCGCGGCATCGGTTTGAATGGTATCGAGAATGCTGCGCTTGCGATTGACCCAGCCTTCCTCGCGCTCGCCGAACAGACGATCAAACAAGCGGTGCGGGATCATCTCGGGCGGGAGGGCGCGCTCGTAGCCGGACCAGCTCATGTTGCGCTGCATGCTCTCGCCGAAGGACTCCTGCGCGACGCCGATTTGCAGGGAACGGAAGCGGGAGTCGCCACCGATTTTGGCGGCGATGACTTGATCGATCGAGGGGCCTGCCGGACCGCGGCCGGTGAAGCCGGTGCCGGTCATGAGGCCGCTCATCGAGTTGGTATGGCCATTACCCTGACCGTTGGCGGCGGCATTGTCGACGCCGCTCAGGATGTGGAAGTCGCGGCGGTAGGCAGCAAGCGGCGCCAGACACGGAGTCATTTTGTAATTCGCGCCTTCTTCGGCGGGAATCCACCAGCGTTCGGGGATGCCGTTGCCGTTGAACCAGAGCACGAAGCGGGTCTCGATGGGCTTGGCCGCGGCGGCGTAGGCGGTGCCGTGCGAGTTGAACATCGAAACGAGCGGCGGCAGTCCGACGGTGATCGGAGCGCCGGCGGCGGTGAGGCCCTTGAGCAGCGTGCGGCGGGACGTGCGGACTCGCTTAGTGATGGTTGACGGCATGCGTATTCCCTTCCTTGGCTTCTCGCGCGAGCAGCAGCGAGAGGATCATCTCTTGAAACTTGAAATTGGATTTGCGGAAGTCTTCGGTCATCTTCCGAATGACGGGGCGGTCCGCCGCGGTCTCGGTGCGGCCGGCGATGTAGCGGAAATACTGTTTGGCGATGCACTCCTGGCATTGCGAGCTTTGAGCGAGCACTGCGCCAAGCGCGGCGGGCGAGGAGAATTTCGAATTCGCAACGCCGGCGACAAAGCCGGAGGAGTCAATCTCCAACTGCCACGCGGTCGTTTTCTGGTCGCGGTCTTCGCGGGTACGGCCGGTGGTGGTGAGCGCGAATTTGTCACGGCGTGCGCCGACGGCGTCGAACTTTTCGAAGCCGAAGCCGATGGGGTCGATCAAACTGTGGCAGGCGGCGCAACCGGGATTGGTCACGTGTTCGGAGAGACGGTCCCTATTGGTCTGCGGTTTGCCCGCGGTGAAGGGCGGGAGATTGGTGTTGACGCCGGCGGGAGGATCGGGCACGTGCTGGCAGAGGAACTGCTCGCGAATGAAGAGGCCGCGGGCGGTGGGCGAGCTTTCGTCGGGCTTGGCGGTGGCGGCGAGGAACAACGCCTGGCCAAGCAATCCGGCGCGTTCCGAGTCGGGCGCGAAGCTCACGCGGCCGAACTCTTGCGCGGGCAGAGGAACTTGATAGATGGCCGCGAGTTCGCTGTTGACGTAGCCATGCGGGGCTGAGAAGAGCTCCATGAAATTGCGGTTGTTCCAGACGAGGTCGGCGACGAAAAGGCGCGCTTCCTCAGTCATTGCAACGGCGGTTTCGCGCGTGAAACTGGGATAGCGGCGGCGATCCTTGCTGGAGGTGAGAATGCGGTCAAAGCGAAGCCACTGACCAACGAATTCATTGAGCGACTGGCGGGCGCGGGGGTTGTCGAGCATGCGGCGCACTTGGGTGCGGATGCCGGCGGGCGTAGCGAGATCACCCTTTTCGGCGGCGGCAAAAAGTGCGGCGTCGGGCATGGTGTCCCAGAGCGCGTAGGAGAGGCGGTTGGCGGTGGCGTAGGGTTTGAGTTTTGCGTCGGCGGTGTCTTCAAGCCGAAACAAAAAGTTCGACGACTGGAGCATGGCCTCGATGACCAGTTGCGCGCCCTTCAAGAATTCCTTCTCGGCGGAAAAAAGCGCGGAACTGGTCAT